>JAICIM010000199.1 GCA_025928885.1 Ktedonobacteraceae bacterium
ACCTGATAGCGGCTGACCCCAGAGAAAGGAATCTGTCTTTTGTCTGATCTTCGTGTGATGAGCTTTAACGTGCGTGGCGCTTATTTTGATGATCGCGAGAACGCCTGGAAACGGCGAGCAACCTTCAATGTGGAGACGCTGCAACGCAGCTCGCCCGACCTCATTGGTTTTCAAGAACTACAACTTGCCCATCTTGAAACCTATCAACACCATTTGCCTGGCTATGAATACTGGCTGGGCCTGCGGGCATCGAGCAAGGTGCCACCACATGAATACGCGGCGATTTTTTGGAAGGCGGAGAAATTAATACTGCAAGAGGCGGGCGGCTTCTGGTTGAGCAAGACGCCTCATATTTTTGCGACCGGGTGGGATGCGGCCTGCGTTCGCGTGGCAAGCTGGGCGCGTCTACGCATAATTGACAATGGACGCGAACTGCTCTTTCTCAATACGCATCTCGATCACGTCGGCGAAGAGGCTCGTCTTGCTGGCTCACAGCTGATCATACAGCAGTTGAACGCCATGCAAACATATTATAACTTACCAGTTATCGTCAGTGGCGACTTCAATTGTGCTCCCGGCTCCCCTCCCTATCAGCTTTTTCGCGAACATGGATGTATCGATACATTCACCATAACAAATGTTAATCAAATGTCAAATACATTTCACAACTTTGGACGGCTGGAGAACCAGCAGGGAGATGGGCAGCGGATCGATTGGATTCTGCTGCGAGATCCAGGGGGAAGCATCTCAACCCAATCGTGCGCCATTATACGCAATGCTCAACCTCCGCTCTATCCCAGCGACCACTATCCCGTCCTGACCACATTTACAACGAAATAGCGCCCAACAAAAAACGACCGGGATGTGTTAGCATCCCGGTCGCATCTATCTTGCTCTGGCCGAAGGTTTAGAAGAACGCCTCGCCGGTGTTGCTGTCGAAGAGATGGATCTGATCGCTATCAACATACAGCTTGACTTTATTACCAGGCACCACGTGGGAGCGCGGGTCAAGGGTCGCAACCACCGTCTTATCGCCAGCGGTGAGATAGACCTGCAACTCGTTACCCAGGTTTTCAACAACATCTACCGAAGCATCGATGCTAGACTGTGTAACACCATCAGCACCAACGATAGTTGCATCTTCCAGGTGAACCGGACGAATACCAAAGGTCAAATCCTTGCCAGCGGCGGCACGCGCACGCTCTGCATAGATTGCCGGTACAGCAACCTGACCGACACCCTCAAGCACAACTTTCGTGCTATCGCCCTCGCCAACAACCTTCGCACCGGGGAAGAAGTTCATGGACGGAGTACCAATGAACCCGGCAACAAACAGGTTTGCGGGATGATCGTAGAGTTCCTGGGGTGCGCCAATCTGCTGGATGATGCCACCGTTGAGCACCGCAATGCGGTCGCCCATCGTCATAGCCTCAACCTGGTCGTGCGTCACGTAAATCGTGGTTGTCTGAATGCGCTGATGCAACTTGATGATGTTCGCGCGGGTCTCGACGCGCAACTTGGCATCCAGGTTCGAGAGAGGCTCGTCCATCAGGAAGACCTGCGCCTCACGAACAATGGCGCGACCAAGCGCAACGCGCTGGCGCTGACCACCAGAGAGTTCTTTCGGCTTACGCTTGAGCAAAGCCTCAAGACCAAGAATACCAGCCGCCTCTTCCACACGCTTCTTAATTTCAGGCTTGGGGAAATGGCGCAGCTTCAAACCAAAGGCCATGTTATCAAACACGGTCATGTGGGGATACAATGCGTAGTTCTGGAAGACCATTGCAATGTCGCGGTCTTTGGGGTCCACACCGTTTACCATGCGGTCGCCAATGTAGATCTCACCCTCGGTCGGCTCTTCCAGTCCGGCTACCATACGCAGGCAGGTACTTTTACCACAGCCGGAAGGACCAACAAATACCATAAATTCTTTGTCTTTGATATCGATATTGATATCGCGGACAACTTCCACTTTCTGGAAGCGCTTGTAGATGTGCTCAAATTGGACACGTGCCATGAGGGACTACTCCTTTCGCTTCGGCAACAGGCTCTTCCCTGTTGCTCCTCGTCTAATAGAAGCTTTCGCTTGGTGCCAGCGTTGCATCGAGCTACTTTCTCAGATGGGAGTCAACGCGGCCTCTTCACGCTTGATTGCTGACAATCAATGCTATCAGAGCAGATTGCCAAAAATCATAACTGCCTGTCTATTTCAGACGAGCAGTCAAGCGCTAAGCAGAGTATAACACACAATTCTGAGAAAATGAAAGAGGTTAGTTGTGAAGACGGTGTGAAAAAGGGAAAATTCGTCTTGTATTGCGAGATTGCAAGGAAGAGGCCAGAAAAAGCCGCTATTTTTCTTTAATCCAGCAGGAACACCACAGTCTCTATATAGTGAGAGTGTGTACAATAGCCCATACACAATAAGAGCGGACCGTTTTACAGAAGAAAACAACGATGTCTCCTTCTGTGACGGTCCACTCGTACATACTCCTCACAATATCAAAGAATGCAGAGCATGATGCAATTTTCTGTAGCCCACTCCTCCTTCTATTTTGTTCAAAAGAGCCAAAAGTACCAGATGTTCAGAGGGCTGATGAGAAATTCACGAGGTTGGAATAACCAGGTGCTAAAAAACACAATATGTCGTCGTTATACATGCAGCGGTCTTTCATTTGTAATACGGATGTTACAACATTGCAGCGACATGTAAAAATTGCATGAAAAGGGCCGCGACTAGGAAAAAAGGCGTAGAATCACTAGACAAGAACATACATCTTCGTGCATACTATTAAAGTGTATTGTATATGTTGTTTTTACAAACGATACACATTGTAATTACATAGCACTGGTCTATTGTAACCAAAACCCAATGAATGTTGTTAGTTACATCAGAACATTGTGGGGAAGGAAAGGAAAAGGGAGATCATGCTTGGAGCAAATGAGCAACGCAGTGAAGTCGCACGTTTGTTAACACAAATCAGCGCCGAGTACGAGGCCGCCCAGCGTGGTTTATCTGGACTCTCGTACGGAACATCACAACACGACTTTATCACTGCTCGCATGGAAAACATGGGTCAGCTTCACAACCAGCTACAATCCCTGGTTGGCGATGTGGCCATCGCGATGATCGCCGATCAACTGAGCGCGGTCCGCTAAAGAAACACATAAAAGCGGAGAGACACAGCTTTTTGAAACGTGTGCTAGCGATGTGGACATACAACGTGTACTTAACATAGTACATATTGAATAGATGTGATCAAAGCGTTTGTATCAACTGACGACAGATGATACGGCGACAGGTGCCACCTGTCAGTATATGTTCCGATAAAAAAGGTGTGGTGCAGCAGCAAAAGTTCTATTTTTTGTTATTATTGTTGTTTTTTCTACACTGCACCATAGGGGAGCCGGGTGAAATAGCCAGGCGGCATGGGGAGAGTACATTTCCCCTCAGTGACTCTTTTGCATGCTGCCTGGCTATTTCACCCGGCTCCCCTATGGTGGCCCTTTCACCCTCCTCTTCTTTTTCGTTCTATATAGGGAGGAGGCAATACACTATCTACCATTTTGTTGTCTCTATGCTCATTATATATAAACAAAGCAGGCCAGCAACGAATGTTACTTCGTTGCTGGCCTGCTTTGCTCCAGGTTAGAACTATACCTTCTCCTACTCAACCACCGCTAAGAGGACTTCACGCTCCGGCACAAGCGGCAGTTCCTGATGGAACTCGAAGTAGCGACGCGTCTGCGGCGCACTCCACATGCCGGAAACGACAAACTCCGTCTCTTCATATAAGAAATTGTTTTGATCGAGTACATTTTGTTTTTCATCAAAAAAACATTGTAACCAGTTTGTTATATCCTCACCTGAGAGGAACGGTGCGCCTTCGCAGGTAAACCATTCGGCGATGCCTAAGAGATAATACCGGAAGTTGGCAGGCAATGGATTTTTGCGTCGAATACGATACATATGCTCCTGTACATTGATAAAGCCAGCCGCGCGGAGATAACCCGCCAGTTTGGAACCAACCCAACTATCCTCAAACGCATATCCCTGCTCCACGCGTACCTGCTCCCACCGCTCCCGCGCCTGGAACACACGCGCTTGCAGAGCGGGATCAATATTGTGAAAACGCATGGTCCCGAAATCAATATCCTTCACGATCAGGCGGCCCCCATCCTTGAGGTACGGCCCCATTGCCGCAAAAGTCGCTACGGGATCATCCAGATATTGACTGACATTCGCACTGAAAATAATATCTGCCGCTCCATGATCAACCGGTAACTGTTCCAGTATGGCTCGTTTATATTGCACCTGGCTGCGATACCAGGCATGGGCGCTGCGCTTTTGAGCGGTTACAAGTGCTTCAGTCGATATGTCTATTCCTAAGATAGAACCTTCAGGGCCGATCGCTTGTGCAAGCAAAGGTGTCCACAACCCGGGACCGCACCCCGCATCTACCACAAAACTCCCCTGCGCAATATGCTGATCTCGTATCATACATTCACGCTCGAATGCTTTACTTTCGTGATGGGTTACTAGCCACTCTATCGCATTCAGCGGTAGACCACATTCATTGACATGCACTACATTGTCTACTGCCATAACTCTGCCCTGTCCTTCCGGCCATCGTTAATTTTGAAGAGGATCAAAAAGTATTCCTCATAACGATATTTATATTACATGAAAAGTTACCTGTTTGCTACATTGTAGTACTTTCGTAACAACATTGTAATGAATCAATCATATCGCGTTTGTATAACAAGCTAAACAAATGTTATCCGCTTGCAGCAAGATGTTCTCCACCCGCTCACATGACTCCCCACTTCCCCCACATACATGCGCCTTTGTATGCACATGTATTTTCCATTTCTTCTCACCAGATTACATCTCTCATTGCATATGCCTACAAATATTTAACCTTCACCGCGTTATGTATGGTATAATATGGGGTAAAACGTTTTGTAGATAGTATGTTGTTTTTTGGTCAGTGAGGACTCTCTTATGGAAATTGGGCAAAATACAGAAACGCTGGCACCAGACCTGCTTGCCAGCGCTCCTGGCGATGATCTGCCCCCGGCTGAACAGACAAAAAAGAAACGCGGGCGTCCACCTGGCTCGCGTAAAAAACTGATTGCCGAGGGAGAAAAGCGCCTTGCACGCCCACGCAATACCACCCATCACATGGCGTCCAACGGACACGGGGTAACAACCACGCCATCGACGGAATTCGATGACGAACATCTCGCCTATACATTAGCTGAAGAGAAACTCTCTCCCTTCAGCAGTCTCTTACGCAATATTTTACGTCATGATCGCTCAGAAATTGCTCGTATTGCCAGGGAACTCGATGTGGCGGAGAATACTATTTATCGCTGGATGAATGGTAGCTCAGAGCCTCGTCCTCTCCACTTGAAAAATTTACCTGATGTATTGCCTGAACATCGTAATAGTCTTTTCTATGCTATCCGTCAAACATTTCCAGAATCTCCCGATACGCCCACTATCACAATTCCAGAGGTCAGCAAAGATATCTACTGCCAGGTTCTGGAACAGGTCTATACCATAGAAGAGCCTGAGACACGCTTCTGGCATGTCTCTCAAACGCTCTTCGAGTATGCCCTCGCCCACCTTGATAGCGACAAACAGGGACTGGCAATCACCTACGCGGCGCTCATGCCTCCCGGCCCAAATGGTATTCATTCTTTGCGTGAATCGATCATGCGAGGCAACGAACCCTGGCCTCCCAGCTTTGAAAGCAAGGTCTTTCTGGGCAGCAATACCTTAGCCGGCGCGGCAGCCAGCATGCAGCGCATCCAGTTCTGGGATATCACCGAGGAAAGCCGCCTGCTGGTGGAGGTTGATGAGCATGAGGCCAGCGCCTGCGCCACACCAGTTATGCGTGGCGGCTCTATCGCGGGAGTCTTGATCGTTTCCAGCGCACAACCCGGGTTCTTCCGCGATCCGATGGCCGCAAAAGCCGTTGAAGAGTTCGCACGCTTGCTGGCAACCGCGCTATCGGATAAAAAATTCTATTCCTATCAATACCTGAATCTACGCCCCATGCCTGCTCTGCCCAGACAGCGTGCGTACATTGCAGAAAACTATGTCGGTCGCATCCTTACCTATGTCCGTAAATTTGCCATCTCGCGCAGTGAGGCCGAGCTTCGGGTATGTCAGGAACTGGAAGCAGAGTTTGAAGAACAGTGGCACGAATCTCTCAACAAGCTCAATACCAAAAAGTAGCTGAGCAATTGGCCATGCCTCTACTGGTATTGGCGGGACAGAACAAAGTAAAGAGTATATAATAGAGCTATGCAGATTCCTCAACAGCCACCAGAAGAAGAACAGAGGCAGGCTTCACAGCCGCTCTACGAATTCGTTACGGATGATAGTTCCTTGCCCGCTTCCCCGGAGGGAAAAGAGCAGGATCATGCAACTTCTGCCACCCCTTCGGAGGATGAGCAGAGGTCAAATGACTCTGCCTCCAACGCTCAGGCAGCGGCGACAGATCCATACTGGCCTCCGCCTTCCGCAGAGGCCATTCGCCAGGGGCTGATCTATCCTCCTCCTCCCTCGTTCTATCTGAATGCGGAGCAGGAAGGCGGACAGCCGGCTCCTCTCCCTGCTCAGACCCCTGGACCTCCTCCTGGCACGGCGACGCTCCCACCACCTTTCGCGCTCACCGCTGGCTATGGAGGTCCAGGCACCGAGCAGCTTGCGCCACCCTTTATGCCAATCCCGCCTGCGATAGCCACACCGCCCGTGCGTAAATCGCGTAAATGGATGTGGATTGTAATTTCCATGCTGGCAGGCGTGCTCGTCCTCAGTTGCGGGTTATGTACCTGGGCAGGATATATGCTCGTTGCCCCAACGATCCAGGATGAAACCACAGCCCTTTCGCTCGTCAACAATTATTATGACGCCATCCAGGCACGGAATTATACAGCTGCTTATGCATATCTTGCGCCAAAGGGAACGATCAACGGACTGACGCGCGAACAATTTGTTCAGCAGGCAGAAGCGAGGGATACACGCTACGGTCCAGTCCAGTCTTATACACCGGGTCAGGCAGGGATCAACGGCAATCCAGGCGGCAATAGTCCGGGGAGCCTGAACATCTCCCATCTGACAATCACGGTGAATGTAACGCGCACACAACTCAAATATCCAGTTGCCCTCTCTTTAGAGAAGATCAATGGCACCTGGAAGATCGTTGATTTTGGTGGGATCTGATCCCTATGGGATAGTGCAGAAAAAAATATGACTCATCCCCTCTCACTATTTAAGAGGGGATGAGTCATATTTTTGATAAAACTTTTTATAAGGAAGATTATAATACTTTTTGTATCAATTCACGCAATTGCGTTGCTGCTGGCGGCTCACCGCCTGGATGTTGATCTAGTTGAGAGGGCTGCCGGGCAGTGACGCAATCTCGCGACCGACGCAAGCACGCAAGTCCTCACGGTAGAAACGCCAGGTGCTGCCGACTTTATGTCCAGTAAGCTGGCCCGACCACATCAGGCGATAGAGGGTTGAGCGGCTGACACGCAGGTAGTTCATTGCTTCCTTAAAAGTTAAAAGAACATCATCTTGAATCATCTGAACAACCATGTTTCTCTCCTTAATAACTTAAATAAGTACTCTTGACACTAACAATACAACCTCGGGACGACATCTATTGATACAAAATAGTGTCTCAACGCATATTATAGTAACCAATGGTGATGCCTTTCCTCGTTAAGGATAAGTTGTGATCTGGTTAATTTTAAGGTCTATATAGTAGGATATTCATCACCGCCGATATGCTTGAGTCGGTTGTGCCTCATCACCAGCGCTTCGTCAGCAGCGCTCGCAGCGCTTCCTCTTCGCAGGAGACCGGGAAAATCGTCATGCTGGTATACTCTGCCAGGAGGCGAAGAGCATTGCCGTCGGTGGGATCGGCCATTGCCACGGTCAAACGATGCTGATCTCGACCAACGGGGGCGCACTGTAGCTCTTGCGCCATGTGGTAGGGGATCAGGCGTTTCAGATGGTGCGAAAGTGCTTTCGGCAAGTGCATAAATGGCGCTGACGGACTCATTTTATCGGCTTGCATAGTTTTATTGGTATGTTCATAAATTGGGTCGTCATCTTCGACCGCTCCAGTTGCGCTTCCTTGTTGAAGCGCCAGAACCGGGCGTAAGACTAAACGATGGGTCACCGCGCCCGTTGCATAGAGCAGTTGCTCCAGCGTCCGCCCCTGTTCTGGATAGCTGGCGCTGCCCAGCAGAATGCTCGTTTCGCGTGTCAGCGGTGGGATGACGGTTTCGGCTTGCAACAGATCGAGGCTACGGTAAATACGCTCAAGGATGCGATATACACCCTGGCTATCTACATGCGGCAGCAAGAGAGCCGCTCCCGATCCTGTTTGCAGCAACACCTGATCGTCGTCCCGAACCACGCGATGCACATTGACCATCAACTGATCCAGCAGTCCCTCTGGGGCATGATAATGCTGGCGTCTCGGCGGCAATTGCGAAGGTGGTACGATTGGCGGTGGTTCCACCTGCGACACATGCAGCAAGATGATGCTCAATGTATCGATATGTTCCAGTAACTCCTGAAGACGCATCCTGACCCTGCTGTTCAATTCCGGTGCTGCCAGGACCAGCATATCCGACTCCTGCTGCGCCTCCCTGTTGAGATCCGTATGCAGGGACGACAGAGGATTGCAGTAACAGGGGTCCATCGCAACCTGTTGCTGCACTGTAGATGAAGAGAGTTGTAAGGGCGCGTCTTTCTTCATATGTATAGTCATTGCTCTGCTCCAACTGCATTAGATACAATAAACATGCATGTATCAGGCGTTCGTCTATGCTGCTATTGTACATCGATAAAGATTGAGGAAATACTGGGAAGTGTGTTGTGGTGTGGTTAAGATGTGTACAATCTGGTTAAGATGGCTGGCGCATGGAGCGAGCAGACCAGCCATCAGGTGCGACGATGAAAAATAATCTCTGAGCCAAAAAGAATTTCTGGTCAATCATGACTCAACACTGACAGGTGCGGTAAAGGTGTAGCCTACGCCCGGAACGGTCATGATATATTGCGGGCTATTTGGATCTGGCTCCACTTTCTGGCGCAGGTGGCGAATATGAGTCTTCACCAGCCCGGAGTCGCCGGCGTCATCATAGCCCCAGACGCGCTCAATAATCATATCGGTCGTCAAGACCTGCCCCGTATGCGTGATCAGCAAGTGCAGCAGGCGACTCTCTGTAGGAGTAAGCCGAACCTTTACCCCGTCTCGCACCACTTCATGGCGCATCGCATCCAGCGTTACCGGTCCGACTGTAATTGCAGAAGAGGCAGACATGCCACGTGAGCTGTTGGAACGGCGCATCACTGCTTTGATACGAGCAAGTAACTGGCGCGGACTAAACGGTTTGCGCAGATAATCGTCGGCCCCCATCTCCAGACCACGCACCTCGTCATCCTCTCGATCATGCGCCGTTAAGATCAGCACCATTGAATTCGTTTCGGAACGCATCTGGCGACAGACTTCAAAGCCATCTAACTTCGGCATTTGAATATCCAAAATTACCAGGTCAGGGAGCGTCTCGCGCCAGCGTTTGATCGCCTGCTCTCCGTCGAACGCTCGCACAACGTCATACCCATGTCCTTTGAGCCAGTAGCTCAACATGTCTACCATGTCGCGGTCATCGTCCGCCACCATGATTTTCACTCGAAATCCTCCTACAGGCCAACAATACAATAGAAGATATGTACACCCCACACCCACATTTAAGCTGCTATCAATGCTTTTCCACCAATGTAGTAAACGGGATGAGTATTGGCAAGTAACATAATGACACAATTTGGGCCAGGAATAGCTATTACGCATGGTTCTTTTGGCTATTTCCCCTTTGTGTGTACATCCAACGTCCCCATAGCATATACTGGGAGAGAGCTTACTCTATCAAGTCATAGATGAGAGGCATACCTGATGGAACGTACACAATTGCTTGCACTGGCCCGCGAGGCCGCCCAAAAAGCCCACTGTCCCTATTCGCATTTTCGGGTTGGCGCGGCCCTCGTCGCTGGTGGCAAGATCTTTACCGGCGTCAATATCGAGATCTCAAGCTATGGCCTGACCCTCTGCGCGGAACGCTCGGCTCTGGCCGCTGCTATCTCACAGGGCGATGGCCCAATCACTCACGTTGCAGTCTCCTGCATCGATGCTCCTCCTTCCGCCCCTCCAGGCTCCCGCACTCCCTGTGGCGCGTGTCGTCAGTGGCTCTCCGATCTTGCTCCTCACGCGACGATATTTATCGATGGCATCGAGCAGGACTTCACCATAGCTGATCTATTGCCACATGCGTTCGCGTTATGAAAGTTTCGCTGTGAAACACTGTTTATGAAAATTTTATTGGCTTTTCCCCTTGACATTCTGCTGAATTCTTGTGTACGCTAGAATCCCCAGGATATTGATACTGTAGTGCGGGTCTATCAGTGCATCATCGTCT
>JAICIM010000658.1 GCA_025928885.1 Ktedonobacteraceae bacterium
CCGAAGATCAGGCCGCTCGTCAAGAGGGCCAGCCAGGAGCCAGTGTATTGTTCTAGATGGCGGAACAGCGTGCCACGAAAGAAGATCTCCTCGTTAATTGGCGCACTAACCGAGGCGATAATGCCTGTAATCAGAGCTACAATGGCGGTAGGGGCGCACAAACTGGTCAGCTGATACATGCCGAGGCAGGCAAGCAGGAGCACGGTCAGGCTCATAATGCCTGCGCTCACAAGCATGCCGCGCCCGACATCGCGTGGTATGTGTTTGAAGCGCAGTCCGATGCTGGCGAGGGAGCGACCTTCAAGGCGACGGCAACAAAAGTTGAGCGCCACAAATGGTATGCTGCATTGGGCCAGCGTGAGCGTCAGGCCGGGGAAAAAGGGGTTATTCAGGCCGTTGGCGGCAAGCAGTGCAAGCAACCATTGGGTGATGGACCATGTACCATAGGTGGCGCAGAGCACGATTCCGCCTTCAAGCAGCACTCGTCCGTAGGGATGGTTGGTGATGCGGCGTAGTAGAGACATACAATCTCCTGATTTGAGCACTTGATATGCACAGCATTTGTGCATGTGTGCATATCAAGCGTAACGGAGCTGCCTCTCCCTGCGATACACTTGCAGGGAAATTATGCCTGCTCGTTGTTTGCGGGTGGCATGATGGCCTCTGCCAGCGAAACGCCGGTCTGCTGGTGGCGCGTCTCTTCGTGTATCGCCAGCGCCTGACCTGTGAAGCCCGGGGCGTGTCCGATGCGGGCGATGATGGGTAGGAAGTCCGCGTAATGCTGCACCAGTTTGCGCGATCCCCAGTTCTTTTGAGCCAGTGAGCGCAAAGAACAGGTGATGCCCTGCGCAATCTCCTCTTCGGTCTCCAGCACTGGATTATCGCACCAGACATGCAGCTTGGCCCCAAGATTGCAGGGATGGTAGATGTCGATGGTCGCGGTGCCGTGAAAGACGTGATGCTCGAAGGCGTGATAGATGCCATCGGGCAGCGCACGCCAGTTGTTCCCCAGCACATAATAGAGGTGATCGGCGTTGCCGTTCATGATGGAGAGGTTGAGATTGACGATCTCCTGTGGCTCCAATCCCGAGCGGAACCAGTGTTCAAAGATGATATCGTTCGCCACCTGAACCGCCGAACCGCCATAGAGGCCGTCGTTCCAGGCGCGGGTGATCTTCCCATGCGCCTTCACGATCTCGTTGGCCCAGTTGACAAAGCCCAGGTAGGTATCCTTGATGTTGGCCTCTGGCCCATAATGTGTTTTCGCATATTCCAGCAATTGTGGGTAGCGCTCGTAATCATCCAGCATAATATATTCGTCGGCACCGATATGCCAGTAGGGGCCGGGGAAGAGTGGAATATATTCTTCCAGCAGGTCGCGCATCAATTGATAAGACGCGTCCTGGGCCAGATCGATATCGCCGCCGCGCCGTTTCCCCTGTGGGCTGGTCAGCTGGAGCGTGGGATGGGCGGCCAGGATCGTATCCATATGGCCGGGCATATCGATCTCAGGCACAATCGTAATATGATACTTTTGGGCGAGGGCCAGCAGCGCACGTAGCTCAGCTTTGCTATAATGTTCCGGCGAGACGATTTCGGGGTGGCGCTCGGATTCCAGGCGAAACCCGTAATTGTCGGAAAGGTGGAAGTGGAAGTAGTTGTATTTCAGGTAGGCCAGTTCGCGAATATGGTTCTCCAGCCATGCCATCGAGAAGTATTTGCGCCCCATATCGACCATCAGGCTGCGTTCGGGGTAATCGGGCCAATCGCGGGCAGTGCCGCCGGGGATATTGAAGTCCTGGGTCAGCAACTGAAGAGCTGTGCGGGTCGCATAAAAAACGCCTGCATCAGTGGAGGCGCGAAGGGTGAGTATTGAGCCAGCTTCGAGCAGGTAGCCCTCGTGTCCAGCGATTGTTGCGCCACCATCGAGGGTCAGGAAGATGTCTCCCGCTTGCAACACAGCTCCTATGGTCAATGGGACGCGTATTCCGCTGAGGCGATACAGATCATCGGCAAAAACGACGGCGGTTGCATGTAGTTGAGAGGCCGCACGACGATCAAGAACAATACGTGTCCGCGTGGTGAAAACATAGGTAGCGGGGCCGGGCGTCCATGCTTTTAGCGCGGGAATCGTGAAGGGGCGTCCGTCTCCCTGCTCGTCACTGTGTGGTGCCAGTGAGAGCGCTGTGGTGCTTGTTGTGCTATCCATTGGGTTACTTCCTGTTGAGAATGAGCGGATGATCCGCCAGTTCTTGCTGCACAACCAGGCGACAAGAACTGATGTGCTTTATTGTAAGCGTAAATGGTTTTTGTCGCGTTGTCAATGAGCACCTCTGTTAGTCATAGCAGTAATCCGGTAAACGTTTTCTCACCGATGTGGGGAGTCCTATAAGAATGCAAGTAATTCTCACCCGCTAAATAATGTTTTACGTGAAGAGCCTCTTTTTTTATTGGGCGAAAGCTGTATTTTCTCGTGCTTTCTCGGCCTCCCATTGCTCATTGACAAACCAAACAGGCACACGATATAATAATAGTAAACATTTTCTGTTTATATGATGAGTCAGAAACAGAAAAAACAGCTATTCTATCTTCTTTACTGGTATGCTCTCAGGCACATTTGTTATAAAGATTCACGTCTTTTTCGATAGGCAGCGAGTGAGTGGTAACAACTGAAAGGGAAGTTTTTATGGCGGTACGTCGAGTTGGCATTATCATGAACGGGGTGACAGGTCGTATGGGGACCAATCAGCACCTGATTCGTTCAATCGTGGTTATTCGCGATCAGGGGGGCATTGCGCTCTCCAATGGCGATGTGTTGATGCCTGACCCTATTCTGATGGGTCGCAATGAAAATAAGCTCCGGGCTTTGGCCGAGGCATATCATATCGAACGCTGGAGTACCGATCTGGCGGCCTGTCTTGCCAATCCCGATGATGAGATTTATTTTGATGCTCAGGCCACGACCTTGCGCGTTGAGAACGTCAAAGCCGCTATTGAGGCAGGGAAGCATATCTATTGCGAGAAACCGACGGCCACCACGAGTGCTGAGGCGCTGGAACTGGCGCGGCTGGCGACGGAGGCGGGAGTCAAGAATGGTGTCGTGCAGGATAAATTGTTTTTGCCTGGCCTGCTCAAACTCAAACGCGTGATCGATAGCGGCTTCTTTGGTCGCATCCTCTCGGTGCGCGGCGAATTTGGCTACTGGGTCTTTGAGGGCGACTGGCAGCCGGCGCAGCGTCCTTCGTGGAACTATCGCAAAGAGGATGGAGGCGGCATTATCATTGATATGCTCTGCCACTGGCGCTACGTCCTGGCCCATCTCTTTGGCGAGGTACGTGCAATCTCCTGTCTGGGAGCCATTCATATTCCCGAGCGTGTCGATGAGCAAGGCCATATCTATACTGCGACCGCCGATGATGCCGCTTACTCGACATTTCAGCTAGAAAACGGTATCATTGCTCACTTTAACTCTTCCTGGTGCGTGCGTGTCCGCCGCAATGAACTGCTCTCGATTCAGGTCGATGGGACGCATGGAAGCGCTGTGGCTGGTCTGCGCGAATGTCGCGTGCAGAGCCGGGTCAATACGCCAAAAGCGGTCTGGAATCCCGATGTCCCGAACCCGATTGATTTCTACGACAACTGGCTGGATGTGCCGGATAATGGGATCTTCGAGAATGCCTTTAAGGTGCAGTGGGAGCTGTTCTTGCAGCATGTGGTCTGTGATACGCCGTTTCGCTGGAGCTTGCTGGAAGGGGCAAAGGGCGTGCAATTGGCGGAACTGGGGATACAGTCCTGGGAGCAGC
>JAICIM010000318.1 GCA_025928885.1 Ktedonobacteraceae bacterium
G
This sequence comes from Ktedonobacteraceae bacterium, assembly GCA_025928885.1. GTDB lineage: Bacteria > Chloroflexota > Ktedonobacteria > Ktedonobacterales > Ktedonobacteraceae > JAICIM01. The sequence continues at coordinate 2 of JAICIM010000318.1, forward strand.
CATGCCAATGCCGGTTCGCCGATCCTCTTTGGCCGCACCAAAAATATGACCGTCATCGAATACGATCCCGCGCTCCTTGCGCAGGCTATGTTCTCTATGCTCGATATGCTCATGACGGGAAAGCAGCCTGCTGAACCAACTATTACTATTCGTCCCCGCCTGCGCTAATAAGTTCTATATGGCAGCTTGTGCAACTGCTAAGCATACGGTATACTACAAGCAGTACACAGGCTGCTAAAGCCGTTTCAACAGGGAAGTGCTATTTTATGCCCATTCATCTCGAAGGAGAAGAAGCTCGATGACAAGTGACCAATCGGCAAAAAATACCTATCTTCTGGATTCAGAAAGTCCGACTGAAATGGCCCGTCTGATCCACCTGGACCGGTTTATAACAAAAGGCATGGGCGGCGTGCTGACTGGGATTGCTGACCTTAAATTATTTCATGACGTACTCGATCTCGGTTGTGGACCCGGCGGCTGGGTCTTAGATACTGCCTTTGCCTATCCGCATATGGAAGTGGCCGGGGCCGATATCAGTCGCATCATGGTCGATTACGCCAATGCACGAGCGAGAACGCAGCAGATGACCAATGCCTCTTTTGAGGTGATGAACATTGCTCAACCACTCGATTTCCCTGATGCCTCTTTCGATCTGGTCAACGCTCGCTTTCTCTTTGGCGTCCTGCCTCGCGACTCCTGGCCCGCTTTTATTGATGAATGCACACGTATCTTGCGGCCCGGAGGCGTTCTGCGCCTCACCGAACTGGTTGAGATGGGCATGAGCAGCAGTCCGGCGCTGGAGCAGCTCAACGAAATATGTTGCCAGGCGCTCTGGCGCGTCGGCTACGGCTTCTCACCGAATGGGCGTACACTCGGTATGACACACACGATTCCCTGGATGATGCGTAAAGCCGGCTACACCAACACGCAACAGGCACTTCACGCCCTGGAATACTCCGCCGATTGCGAAGCCTGGGCCGATATTTATCACAATACAGAGATCGGTTACAGACTATCAAAACCATTTTTCCTGAAATCAGGAGCTACCACCGAAGAGGAGTTTGAGCAGCTCTATCAGCAGGCGCTCATCGAAATGCATGCCCCGGATTTTCGCGGTATGTGGCACTATATGACCTTCTGGGGCAATAGACCCGCTCCTTCGACGGAGGGCTAGTACAATCTGTCGCCATCACGCCTCTGCATACGTTCTATTCTACAGAGAACCATTTCATAGAAAGGACGAGAGGGTATGAGCAGGCCAACAATAACAGTTAAACGCATCTACGACGAGCCTGGGCCAGATGATGGTATGCGCGTTCTGATAGATCGGCTCTGGCCGCGTGGCATCAAGAAAGAAGACGCTGCACTCGATCTCTGGCTTAAAGAGGTCGCACCCAGCAACGAACTGCGCAAGTGGTTCCAGCATGATCCGGCAAAATTTCCAGAGTTTCGCCAGCGCTACGAAACAGAACTCCATGCACCAGAGCAACAGGCGGCGCTGGCGAAGCTGCGTCAGCTTGCCGGGCAGGGACCACTCACGCTCCTCTTTGCCGCAAAAGATAGCGAACACAGCAATGCCCATGTGTTGCGCGATATCCTGACGAGCGCCGACGAGCGGTAAAGAAAGCAATGTTATGCCAAACGCAATAGAGCTATGGAAATCTTTGATCGACGCGCGAGCGCAACAGATGGATACCGCTTATGCCGGGATTGGCAGTAGTAGCGCTGACTATTGGAATCGCCGGGCGCAGAACTACCATCGCGCCACACGAGCAAGAACAGCTAGCGATCCCTTGTTTCAGAAACTCAGCCAGATCGTGACACCGAACACAACGGTCCTCGACGTGGGAGCCGGAACCGGGCGCTTCACCCTGGCCCTCGCGCCGCTGGTCAAACAGGTCATCGCCGTTGAACCCAATGCAGCCATGTTGGGTTATCTGGAACAGGAGGCGACGGCACAACATCTCACCAATATTTCCACGCTTCTCACCACCTGGCAGGACGCGCCAGCCGATCTTCGGGCCGATATTGTGATCTGTAGCCATGTGCTTTATCCGATTCGCGAGGTCGATACATTTCTCACAAAATTGGCTGTCGCCGCTCGTCAGGGCTGCTATCTCTACATGCGAGCTATGCATTTTGATGCCGTCACCGCTCCTCTCTGGCAACACTTTCATGGCGAGGTTCGCCATCAGCAACCGGGTTATATCGATGCGCTGGCCGTGCTATACGAAATTGGCATCTATGCAAACGTAGATATCGTGAAGACGCCAGGGAGCATGCGTTTCCCCTCACTCGATGTGGCAGTAGAGGAATTGTCAGAGCATTTGATTTTGCCCCAGGATGAGCCGACACGCAATCAACTACGCTCACAACTTGCTCCCTGGCTGGTGGAGCGCGACGGGATGCTGGCAATTCCAGCGGATGAGATGGTGAGCGCGATTATCTGGTGGACGCCTTAACAGCCGTAATACAGCTCAGTTTGTGAATCAGCGGTAGAGTTCGTAGGAGGTAGGGAAAATATGATACTATCAATAAGATAGTAAAGACGAAAAGAGGAAACATTCTATGAAAGCGATACGGATTCACAATTCTGGCGGACCTGAAGCATTGACCTACGAAGAGGTGCCAACGCCTCAACCCGGCCCTGGAGAGGCACGTGTAAAGCTAGCGGCTTCCGGCGTCAACTTCGTCGATGTCTACCAGCGCAAAGGACTCTACCCGATCAACCTCCCGTTTATTGGAGGACAGGAGGGGAGCGGCGTTATCGATGCTGTTGGAGAGGGCGTAACAGAGGTCAAACCAGGCGATAAGGTGGCCTATACTTCTGTGCAGGCAGCGTATGCAGAATACGCAATTGTTCCAGTGGCCCGCCTCATTCCCGTTCCCGATGGCGTTTCATTGGAAGATGCGGCAGCCGCCATGTTGCAAGGCTTGACGGCACACTATCTGGCGACCAGCACCTATCCACTGCAACCAGGAGAGACCGCCCTGGTCCACGCGGCAGGCGGTGGCGTCGGCCAATTGCTAACCCAGATTGCGAAGAAGCGGGGCGCACGCGTATTTGGCACCGTCTCGACCGAAGAAAAGGCAGAGCTGGCACGAGCTAGCGGCGCGGATGAGGTTATTTACTATACCCGCGAAGATTTCGCAGCCGCAACCAGACGCCTGACCGATGGCAAGGGCGTTCACGTCGTCTATGACTCGGTAGGACACGATACCTTTGACAAGAGCCTGGATTCGCTCCGCCCACGCGGCTATCTCGTCCTGTATGGTCAGTCCAGCGGTCCGGTTGCACCCGTCAACCCACAAATCCTCAATGCCAAAGGCTCGCTCTTCCTGACCCGCCCAACACTTGTCAACTATATCGCAACCCGTGAAGAACTTTTGCAGCGCACCAACGAGCTATTCTCCTGGATCAAAGAAGGAGCCGTGAGGGTGCGTATCGACAAAACATTCCCACTATCAGAGGCAGCCGAAGCGCATCGTTACCTGGAAGGCAGACACACAAAAGGGAAAGTATTGTTGATCCCTTAATCGCACGATTACGGATTGTAACAATTGAAAACATCGTTCGTAGTTGCGCGACTTTATCGCGCCCGGTCCACCGTCCTCAAATGTGCCACCAGCGCGATAAAGTCGCGCAACTACGAAAGAGGGGATTCTCCCTGTTACGGTAGAAATCCCCTCTTTTTTTTGAACGATATTAGAGATGCGCTAACAGATCGTTGAGGCGATTGACGAAGCGCACCGGGTTCTCAAGCTGCTCGCCCATGCTCAGGACCGACTGGTCATAGAGGACGTTGGCCCAGTCGCCGAAGCGCTGCTCGTTCTCCTCGTCTTTGATGCGGCGAATAATGGCATGCGTCGGGTTGATCTCTAGAATAGGCTTCATGGATGGCACCGACTGGCCGACCGCTTTGAGGATACGCTGGAGGCTGGGATCGATATCATACTCGCCCACCACCAGACAGGCCGGCGAGGTGGTCAGGCGCGTCGTCACCTGCACGTCGGCAACCTGCTCACCAAGCGCTTTTTTCAGGCGCTCAATCAACGCATCGATCTCGTTCGCTGACGGTTGCTGCTCCTCCTCTGACTTCTCCGTCCCCGGCTCGTCCTCAACTTTGCTCAGGTCGATGGTCCCTTTGACGACGGACTGCAAAGGCTTGCCATCGAACTCGTGCAGTTCCGTGCCGAACAGATAGTCAACGGGATCAGAGAGCAACAGCACCTCGACGCCCTTCTTCTTGAAGATCTCTAATAATGGGCTATCTTTCGCCGCCGCATAGCTATCGGCAGTGATAAAGTAGATCTTCTCCTGGCCCGACTTCATGCGTCCCACATAGTCTTCCAGCGAGACAGTCTGCTCATCGCCGCTATTATGCGTCGAGGCGAAACGCAGCAATTTGGCAAGCGTCCCCTGATTGGCATGATCCTCGGCCAGCCCCTCTTTCAAGACGCGGCCAAACTCTTTCCAGAAGGTGGCGTACTTCTCCGGCTCCTTCGTGCTTAAATCGCTAAGGACGCTCAGCACTTTTTTCACCGCGCTGGAACGCATATTGTCCACGAGTCGGTTCTGCTGGAGAATTTCGCGCGAAACGTTCAGGGGCAGATCGTTGGAGTCTACCACGCCACGCACAAAGCGTAGATAGCTGGGCATCAACTGCTCGCTGCCATCCATGATATAGACGCGGCGCACATAGAGCTTGATGCCGTGCCGTCGCTCACGATTCCAGAGATCAAACGGCGCATGTTCGGGGATGTAGAGCAGCAAAATATATTCGTGCGTCCCCTCCATCCGGCTATGCACATAAGCCAGCGGATCATCTGTATCGAGCGTCAGGTGCTTGTAGAACTCATTGTAATCCTCGGCGGTCAGATCGCTTCTGGAACGCGTCCACAGGGCCGAGGCGCGATTGATCCGCTCATCTCCCTGCGCCTCTTCGCCCTCGGCGGGCATCAAAATCGGCACCGTGATATGATCGGAATACTTTTTGACGATCTCGCGCAAACGATAGCCATCGAGAAATTCATCTTCATCGGAGCGCAGATGCAGGATCACGTCGGTCCCGCGTCCGGGCTTATCCACTGTTTCGAGCGCATATTCGCCCTGTCCTTCAGACTCCCAGCGCACGCCCTGATTGGCAGGCTCGCCAGCTTTACGCGTCACCAACGTCACCCGGTCGGCCACGACGAACGATGAATAGAAACCAACGCCAAACTGCCCGATCAGCGAGGCGTCTTTCTGCTGGTCACCAGTTAAAGACTGGAAAAACTCGTTGGTACCCGATTTGGCAATGGTGCCGATATTTTCGACGACCTCATCGCGCGTCATACCAATCCCATTGTCAGAGATGGTCACGGTGCGGGCCTCTTTATCGTAGGACACGCGAATATGCAGCTCAGCATCGTCTTCGTGCAAACCTGCATCCGAAAGCATGGCGAAACGCAAATGGTCAATAGCATCAGAAGCATTCGAGATCAGTTCGCGCAGAAAAATCTCTTTGTTGCTATACAGTGAATGAATCATCAGGTCCAGCAGCTTCTTTACCTCTGCCTGGAACCCCATCGTCTCTCTATGAGCCTCAACAGCCATAGAATCTGTCCTCCTTATACGATCATTTCCCACAAGATCTTGAAAGTATTACCAGCACAAAGCCTCAATATCTGGTAATAAATCTAGCAGACTCTCTCTTTTTTGGCAAGGGCAACCATCAGCATTTTACACGATTTCACCCCATCATTGCTAGCAAACAAGAGGAGAAATTGCTAATCTTTTTTTGCTCTGCTTTTCCTCTTGATTTTTTTAGCAAAGTGAATTATCATTCATATATGAGGAAAGTTTCACAAAATAATGATGGCGAACGAGGCAAAGATCGGGCCTCGCGGAGACGGATGCGTACGCGCACCGATCTGCTGAAAGCGGCCCAACTTGCCTTTGCTCAACGTGGCTATCACGAGGCCAGTATCGCCGATATCACTGAGCTGGCTGATGTTGGCGTCGGCACTTTTTACCTGCATTTCCGCGATAAAGACGAGATCTTCACGACGCTAATCGACGAGGGCTTTCGCGATATGCACGAGCAGATCGCGGCAACGGTGGACGAGAATCCGCAGGGACTCACGCTGGAAGTGGTGATTCGTGCCATCTTTCGCCACGCCTACACACGCCGCGATCTCTTTCAAATCGCCTGGAGCGCACGGCGCAGCGGACCTGTTCGCAGCTATCGACCCCAGGAGGAGCTGCTTACCAGCTTAATGCAAATATTAGAAACGTTTGAAACTGATACCCTGGCCGCCTACCATGTACCCCTATTGGCACGCTTTATGACCGGCATTATTACGCAAGGCATTTACTGGTGGTTTGAAAACGACGAGCCTGGTCCAGACGGGATGGCAGAGCAGGCGCTCTCGATCCTGCGTCACGGCCTGCCCGAACAGATCTTTACTCGACCCATCAACCAGTAACATGCTACGTTTCGTACACTGTTCACAGTATTGAAAAATCCTTATGAGAGATGAACATAGAGTATACGAGGAATACAGATGAAGGACATGCAATCGCTGCCTCCTGGCCCTAAAGCACGGCCATTCTTCGGCAATCTACTTGAGTTTCAGCGCAATCAGTTACAGTTTGTGGAGCGCATGCAGCATACATATGGCGATATGGTCACGATGCACGCAGGCCGCCAACCATTTGTGCTGCTCTTCCGCCCCGAATATGTGCGTTACCTGCTCACCGAGCATCCACGCGACTTTATGACAACACAGAGCGCCGGTGGCGACCTGATGGAAGTGCTCGGCGAGAGCCTGCTGACCATTGAGGGGGAGGCACATCGACAACAGCGCCGCCTCGTGCAACCGGCCTTTCACAAGAAGCGCGTCGAGAGCTATGCTGACTATATGGTGCAATATACGCAAGAGATGCTCAATACCTGGCATGATGGCGCAGTAATCGATATCGCTCAGGCTATGCAGCAGCTCACGCTGCGCGTGGTGGTCCGCAGCCTCTTCGCGCTTGAACTGCTCGATCAGATCGATGAGATGGGGCGCAATTTTTCGCAAATGATCGAGCATCGACGCACGCTGCTGGCCCGCCTGCTGAATGTGTATGTCGATCTCCCCTTCACGCAATACGGCCAACGCATGGCTGCTAAACGACGGATCGATACCTTCATCTATAAGCTGATCGCACAGCGTAAGGCCGAGGGACAGGATCACGGCGATGTCTTATCCATGCTGCTTGCCACACAGGACGAGGAGCATCCACTGAGCGAACAGCAAATTCGCGACCATGTGATCACTTTTATGGCGGCAGGCCACGAGACGACGGCCAACGCGCTCAACTGGACCTTTTACCTGCTGGCTCAAAATCCAGAGCCGCACAGGCAGCTTTTACAGGAGCTGCAAACCGTGCTGGCAGGCCGCGCACCAACCCTGAACGATCTCCCCAATCTGCCATATCTCGAATGGGTGATAAACGAATCGATGCGCATGTATCCTCCAGTCTGGATGATGGGGCGCAAATCGTTGGTTCCGTTTGAGATGGGCGGCTACCAGTTCCCGGCAGGTATGACCTTTCTCTTCAGTCAGTGGGTCATCCATCATCACCCCGATCTCTGGCAAGATCCAACCACCTTCCGGCCCGAACGCTGGGACCCTGAGCATGGCGAGAAGGTGCAGCCCTGGTCCTACTTCCCCTTTGGCGGCGGACCGCGCATCTGCATCGGCATGCCCTTTGCCCAGTTAGAGGCAAAGTTGTTACTTGCTACGATTATGCAACGCTATACGCCACACCTTGTTCCAGGCTTCCCCGTCGTGCCAAAACCACGCGTAACGCTGCGGCTGAAACATGGTTTACGCATGAAGCTGGAGAGCACGGCTACAATGATAAAAGATCCCGTTACAACGGTATAGAACAATTTTCGTATTCGCTCGATGCGGAATGTTTTTCGTAGTTGCGCGACTGTATCGCGCCTGGTCTGTATTGGGTACTGAGATCGTGAGCAAAAAAGAGTCCTTAGCTCGTGAACACGTGTTTGCGAGGGGAAAAATGCCGTCCTTTCTGACCCCTGGTGAGTGTGTCACGA
>JAICIM010000523.1 GCA_025928885.1 Ktedonobacteraceae bacterium
AGAAGCAGGCATCCGGGCCGAGATCGACGTGCGTGGTGAGCGCATGAACGCCAAGATTCGCGATGCCCAGTTGCAGAAGATCCCGTATATGCTGGTGGTGGGCGATAAAGAGGCGGCAGCGGACGCCGTTTCGGTCCGTCTGCGCTCGAACGTCGATCTCAAGAGCATGCCGCTCAATCAGTTTGTGGAGCGCGTCGGCGAGATCATCACGACCAAGAACCGGGAACTCTGGTTTCAAAAATAAAATGTCGCGACAATCCCTCGCGGTTGTCGCGGCGATATATTCATTATCATGGCATAGAAGCGAGACATGTCCCTTACCCAAGAGTAGACAGAGAGGGCCGCACCGATAGGCTGAGAGTGTCCCAACTCGTAAGTAAGCAGATACCCCTCGCCAGCCTGTACTGAGTCAGTAAAGTACACGCCCTGGCCCCGTTAACGGCCTCTAGAGCGCGTTCTGCTCCTGGGCAAGAACGCGGCATATGGGTGGAACCACGAAAGGATCGTTTCACTATCGAGCCTTCTCGTCCCTTTTACGCTTTGAATGCAGCGATGTATTCGGGTGGGGATGAGAAGGCTTTTTGTATTACAGATTAAATATAGGCGACAAACAGAAAGGATGGAAAACCATGTTGCTTGAAGGTGCTTTAGAGGAGTCGGTGAGCTACTCGCCGCTGCAACGGATGCGACACTCCGCCGCGCATGTGATGGCGGAAGCGGTACAGGAGATGTTTCCCGACGCCCAGTTCGCCATTGGACCGGCCATTGAGGACGGCTTTTATTACGACTTTGCCCTGCCACGTTCGCTCACGCCCGACGATCTGCCCGAAATTGAGCGGCGAATGCAGCGGATTATCGCCGCCAAATATCCCTTTATACAGGCTCGCTGGCCGCGCGAGAAAGCGCTGGAATACTTCCAACAGCGCAGGCAGCCCTATAAGGTTGAGATTATCGAGCATCTTTTCGATCAAGAGGTCGGGATCTATCAACAGGGCAACTTCCTCGATTTATGTCGAGGACCGCATGTCGAGAATACGGGACAAATCGGCTCATTTAAGCTGATGCGCATTGCTGGCGCGTACTGGCGCGGTGATGAGATGCGCGATCGGTTGCAGCGCATCTATGGGACGGCCTGGTTCTCGCAAGAAGAACTCGATCAATACCTGTGGCAGCTGGCAGAAGCTCAGAAACGCGATCATCGCAAGCTGGGTCGCGAATTGGAACTTTTTCACTTTGACGCGACGGCCCCGGGCATGCCCTACTGGTTACCGCGCGGCTTTAAAGTATTGCTGGAATTGATTAACTTCTGGCGCGTTGAACATGAGAAGCGCAGCTATCAGGAGATATCGGCCCCGTTGATTAACGAGCGGTCGGTCTGGGAAACGTCGGGACACTTGCCGCATTATGCAGATAATATGTTTCTGCTCTCCATCAATGGTGCCATCAATGGTTATGGCCTCAAGGCGATGAACTGTCCGAACGCCATGATGGTCTTCAATTTTAAGACGCGTAGTTACCGTGATCTGCCGTTGCGTCTCGCCGATTGCGATATCCTGCACCGCCACGAGCGTTCGGGAACGTTGCACGGCTTGCTGAGGGTGCAGAAGTTCACGCAGGACGATGCCCATGTGTTTGTGGCAGAGGAACAATTAGAGGAAGAGTATGAGCGTATTCTCAAAGATATCAACTTTTTCTATAACATTTTCGACTTGAAGTATTCGCTGCGGTTGGGGACGCGTCCAGACTCCTATATAGGTGATAGAGAGACGTGGGACCGGGCCGAGGCCATCCTGCGCCACATTCTAGATAAATACGCAGGGCCGGGCAATTATGCAGTAGAGGAGGGCGACGGAGCTTTCTATGGGCCGAAGATCGATATCCTGATGGAGGACGCGCTGGGGCGCTCCTGGCAAATGGGGACGATCCAGCTGGATTTCCAGATGCCGCGCCGCTTCCAGTGTGCCTATATCGATAGGGACGGTGCGCAGAAAACGCCGGTGGTCATTCATCGCGTCATCTATGGTTCGCTTGAACGCTTCATCGGTATCCTGATCGAGCATACGGCAGGCGCATTCCCGGTCTGGCTTGCGCCCGTTCAGGTCATGCTGATCCCCATTGCGGACCGCCATGTCGCCTATGCCGAACGAGTGCGCGAGGTCTTGCGGGAGGCTGGAATGCGCGTTGAGATCGATGCGCGTAACGAACGGATGAACGCGCGGATTCGCGATGCCCAGTTGCAAAAGATCCCGTATATGCTGATCGTTGGTGATCAGGAGGAGGCGTCCAGCTCTGTCTCAGTGCGGTTACGCTCGAACGTCAACCTGAAAAGCATGCCGCTGGACCAATTCATAGCTCAGGCAGCACGAATTATCAAAGCCAGGAGCCGGGAACTGTGGCCGCAGGAGTCACAATAGTACACCTCTGAGATGTCACTGTTCGAGAGGCCGCTTACGTGTTATAGGTGAGCGCCTCTCGACGACCTCATTCAGAACCTCCTCGGCTAAAGCTTAAAAAACGATGAGAAATCATAAGAGAAAGATTAAAGATAGAATTATTAACTTCTTTTAAGCTACACCCAGATTGATCTTAATGTTTTTAGTTTACGCTTAGAGTGGCGTACAGCAGAGCTTATTCGGCCCAAAAATACTTGAAAATTCTACTAGAAAAAACTATGCTATTGACAACAAAGAAAGTGAGGTAATGAATGATGCAGGTACGTGAAAGAACAAAAAACAGTCCTAAAGTCTCTCCCGAAATTACTGATGGTATGTTAGTGAAACAGACCCTTGCTGGCGACCAGCGGGCGTTTGAAATGCTTGTCAGTCGTTATAATGTACCCCTTTTCAATTTCATTTGCCACTGCCTGGGTGATTATGATCTTGCCTGTGATGTTGCACAACAGGTATTTCTGCAGTTGTATATTTCCATGCCCACCCTGCGCACGGGTGAGCCGTTGAAGGCATGGTTATTCCAGGTTGCACGCAATCGCTGTCTGGACGAATTGCGCCGCAAACGTCCAACCCACTTCTCCGAGTTGGAGTCAACCAGCGGTGATGATGACCTGTCACCTCTGGATATCATGCCCGATACCCGCCCGTTGCCTGATGAAATTGCGGAGCATCATGACTTGCAGAGCGCGTTGAAAAAGGCGATTGATGGCTTGCCACCTAAATTCCGCTCGGTTGTGCTGTTGCGCTACGCCGGTCAGCTTACCTTCTCAGAAATTGGGAAGACCTTGAATATGCCAGAGGCCACCGCCAAAACCTACTTCCAGCGTGCGCGACCTTTACTGCGTGCAGCTCTAGGAACCCAGTGGCAGCCACGCGCCAACGTCCAGTAAGGGTGTTTCTCTAACAGTTCTAAGGAAACAAATAAAAATTGGCTAAGAATGCTTGGAAAACTGAAACTCTCTTCTTACTTTATCCGTGTTATACTCAGATAACGACACGATAATGTAAGAGGGAGCAAGCATGAAGAACTACCAAGATCTCGTTTCTAACGAACTGGTTAACGATATATTCGATGACGATATTGATGCACTTTACTGTCAATTGGAGCAAATAGAGCCGCCGACATTTCTTGTAAATTCTATTATGGCTTCTGTCGCTTATTTGCCCCAGCCACAGGTTCGCGAGCAGCAGGTGGAACTGGTGGAAGATCAGCGAACGCTTGCCTCGCCTTTTAATGATATTAGCGAATTTCTCATTCGTGGTCTGGGCATCCAACTTTCTTAAAAGACAATTTCATCAGCACTTATTCAGCCTTCTCATTCTGGCAGTGAAATGAGAAGGCTTTTTTGTTGGAAAGTCAACCGGCCTGAAGGCCGGGGATGTTGGTCGCCACAAATTTGATGCTGGGTGGCGAAGTAGGAATAGCCCAGCCGATTCCCCCTGATGTGGCGATGGTCGCTTTGCTCACGCCGGGTGTATGCAGCAAAAAATCATTGGCGCTGGATTGCGACTTGCCCAGGACGTTCTGTATGATTTGCTGTTGCTGGCTATCAGTGAAATGATAATACCAGATGCCATCAACCTTGACCTCGAACGACACATTGCCGTCGCTGAGCGGTGTGGCAGTCGTGGGAACATTGACAACCGCGTTGCCCGAGAGCAGGTAGTTGCTGCCGAATTTCGTCTGTGCATCATTTTTGAAAGCGCCAAGCGCCGCATTCTGTATCTCTTGCGGGACAAAGTATTCGCGCGAACAGGTCACGCTCACGCTGACCACAACGTTATCCACGCGATCATTGACCTTGTGATCCGGTTTGATGTTCGGTTTGCATTGCATATCGGTTGCCGGCTTTTGATTGGGCTTGACCTGCTTCTCAACCCCCGTCTGTGCATCTTTTGTCATTTGATCGACAAAGGTATTTGCCACACCATCAATATCGCTCTGTTTGACAAAATTATAGTCGAAGGCGTCCTGCCCACCGCTGAAGGGCTGCTTGTTTGCCACAAAGACGCTCGTCCTCGTCTGGTTTGTCTGAATATCGATCACATTGGCCTGATAGTTGATGTCGAAGGCACCGATGTTGCAGCAGGAACCGGCATTGACCGCGTGAGCCGGGATATCGATGGTCTGCCCGACAGTAATGCTGAACGCTTGATCGGTAACGATCTGGACGCCATCGAAGCCGGTGAGGGTCTGCCCGGTCTGAATATTGGAGTTCTGACCAACCTGGGAGAAGGTCAGGGTGCCTTTCGCGGCGGTGGCGTTCTGATGGCCGTGTCCGCTGGCTGGCACCGTTTCTGTCTGTGCAGGCGTGGTGAAGCTAATCAGATACCCCGGAGCCTGATACATCGCACTATTGGGCGTCCCATTGACCGCAGCAATGGCGTATATCCGGGTTAAACGCTTGCTGATCGGTGTGATTGTGAGCGTTGCGGAGGATGCTGGTAGGATGGTGAGGCCATAAAAGATAAGCGGCGGCACGAGAACGATGAGCAGAATAATTGCCAGCAGTTTCCCGCGCTTTGCCACGAATTCGCGTACCTGCTGTTGTCTGACCCCTGAACGAGGGTGCGGCGTGTTGTAGTGCGGGGTATATGGCCCGTGATACTGCGCTCCACTGTACATGGGATTGAATTGCGGATTGGAGATCGGCTCAGATGCGGGCTGGAAC
>JAICIM010000198.1 GCA_025928885.1 Ktedonobacteraceae bacterium
GAGCGCTCCGTGCGCGGCACCGTCTTTTGTAGCAATCGTTCACTGACGGCTTTGAGCAACTGGCTCCCACGCTGCTTGGTCTGGACGCTGCGCTCCTGCTGCTCCATACGAGCGCGGGTCTGCGCCAGATCAAGTGGAGTATCGCCCGCCTGCAACGCGACGTTCATGCTCAATTCACGCCGCTCCATCTCCTCCAGTTCGCGTTCGACTTCCAGGCGCTCCAATTCGAGGCGCTGCCCATCCTCCACTTTATAGTCGGCAAAGAGGGGCCAGACCGCGACGATATCTTCAGCCCTGTAGGATTTGGGTGTGGGCCGGTTGCGCTGCTCCAGCAGGATGGCGATGCGCCCCTCGGCCTCGCTGATCTCCTGATGACATAGCTCGATCTTGGTTCGGGTGGCCCCCTCACGCTCTTGCAGCGTCTTCAACTCTTTGGTGATGGCTGGCTCATTGGCCTGCTCGATCTCCTCCTGACAACGGGTGCGCATGGCTACGAGCACTTCGGCAAACGGCCTGGACGGCACAATCCAGCTTCCCAGCGTGTTACTAAACTTCGCCAGTTGTTTATAATGTTCGGCCAGCGCTTCCTGCAATTCTTTGAGCTGCGTCGTGTAGTTGTTCACCCGCTCCTGAAGCATAAACTTATTGCCCAGGCCGATCTGTAGCTCCTCTAACTGCTTACGCGCACTCATTTCGGCATTGCTGATGGCGGCCTGACCAAAGGTGACTCCCAATGGCCTCACACGCTGACGCAGCGAGTCCTGAAGCGATTGCAACGCATGGCGCAAGATGGCCTGCTGCTCACGCGTCTTCTCGATCTGCTCCGCCGGGTTGTTCAACTGATAGCGCTCCTCACGCTCCTCGATCACCTTGCGGCGAGCCAGCAACACATCAAGCGCATCCTGATGGATCTTGACCTGGGCCGTCAGATCGTTGACCAGATCCAGCTTGCCATCCAGCGTTGCAATCTCCCGCTCGGTCTCTCGCAGCGTCCCATCGACCAGTTCTTCCAACTCAACGGTCCCAACAGAGCTGATATCGTGCAGGCCCGGGGTCGAATTGTACAGACCAGGATTGCTGAGCAAGCGTTCGTTCATGCTGGGCAGCGGTAGCCCTTCCTGCCCGGCCATCAAGGTGATCTCCTGGTGCAAACGCTCCAGCGTCTCCTGATCGTTACGCAGGTTTTCGTTAATGTTGTCCCAATCCTCCCGACGGCGCAACTCCTGTTGCTGCACCAGCTCTTTGCGCACCCGCGCCACGGCCTCCATTGTGAGGTTCATCTGATTGCGTGCGCTGCCGGCCTCGTCCCGCTTCTGCCTGGCTTGCTGCTGCATCTCGGCGAGGCTCTCGCCATTGTCCCTGCTCTGATGCAGAAAGGCTTGCGCCTCATCAAGCGAGCGCGGTATCGTACCGCCAAGCGAACGAATCTCTTGCTCAATCTTCTGGCGAGCCTCGCTGCTGCCGGACATGCGCACGGCGGTTTCACGCGCCGCCACCATCATGCCAACCTTACTGATGGCATCCTGCAAGAGCCGATCGGCCTCCTTCAACTCCTGACTCGCTCTGTTAAAGTTCTGGAAGCTCAAGACCGCTCCCACGATGAGCAGCACGGATGCCAGGCCCGCCACGGCTGCGACAATAAACGAGACCGAGCCGCCTTGCAGAACTTCGTACATTGCGATGCCCAGGCTCAACACCAGCAGAACAATACAACCGGCAAGAAACATCTTATACCGATTGCTAGCGGCGCGTGCCTCCATTGCTGTCAGATTGAGCTTTTCCTGATGCTGATAGGCCAGACGTACATGCTGCTCTGCCTGAGCCAGCCCCTGCGCCTGTCCCTCCAGACGATACCACTCCTCAATCTGCCTCCGCATCGCCAGTTGTCGCCAGCGCTTCTCTAACCCATCGGCCTGTTGCTGAACCTGTTTGGCCTCCATCTCGACCAGTTCCATCTCGTGTTCGCTCTCAAGCAGTTCGCGCTGCAACTTCTGGACCCGGGTGAGATTCTGCTCCGCCTGTCCCTTCCCCTCTAAACGCCGAATGGTCTGCTCTTCGAGATTGCGCAGGGTGGAGAGCCGCTGAGCGAGGATCTGCAAGCGTTGGAGGCGAGCTTCGAGTTGAGGACGACCTGCGCGTCTGCGCTCCTCCAGCTCCTGCACCGCCTGCTTGGTCTCCTGCAACTGCTCTCGCGCATGCTGCACTCGCTCATCCAGGGTGCGCAGATCATCCCTGACCTCCTCATGCTGCTTGAGTTCCTGCTCCAACTCTTTCACGGTATCGACCGCCGCCAGCAGATCGTTCGACATGCGCTGAAGTGTGCCAAAGGAGCGCAGCAGATCGCTCAGCTCGCTCACACGCTTCTCAAGCGCCGGCAGCTCTTCACGTTCGCGTCGCTCAAGTTCGACGATCTGCTTTTCCAGCTCAGGAATCTGCTGCCGGGCCTCGGCGATACCGTCATAAGCTGCGACGATTTCAGCCAGCGTCTCATCGGCCCTTTTGAGATGCAAGAGGCGATTTTGATTGTTTTTTAACTCGGTGCGTCGGGCCTTAACGCGCTCCAATCCGCTCTCCTGATCCTCAATATCGCCCTCTTGCAGCGCAATTTCATCCAGATCTTCGGCCACCTTCACAACATCCAGTGCGGCCTCGATATCGCTTAACTGCTGGCTTAACACGGGGATACGTGCCTGAATCTCGGCCAGTTGCAAGCGATCGGCGCACTCTTGCAACTGACGCTCGTCATCGGGCGAGACCTGAAATTGTTCGGTCAGCAACGTCAGATGCTCCACGCCCAGCAGCTTGCGAACGGTGTCCTCGCGCTCAACCCCGCTGAGGCGCTCAAGATGCTCCAATCCTTTTTGCTCAACCATGCAGGAGTTGCGCAATGCTTCCCCGTCCATCCGTCCCAACTCGGCAATAATGCGCTCGTTTGCGGCCTCAAGGCGAACAATCGGTGCCTCGTCGGGCATGCCTAGGCGACGAACCAGCAGGCAGGCACTCTGCCCCTTGCCACGCTCAAGCGTGCGGGTAATGGTGAGATCGGTCGCGCCAACGGAGAGGGAAAGCGTCACCGTTGCGCTGGTGGCCCCATAAGAGATCAGTTCGTCAAGCGAGCGCTTCCCGCGTTGCACGGCCAGGGGTTCGCCGTAGAGCGCAAAATAAATGCTTTCAAGGAGCGCCGACTTGCCAGATTCATTCGGGCCTTGAATCAAAATGCTTCCCCGCTGCGGGAAATGCACGTTCAATTCCCGCAAGAGCCGGAAGCGTTCGACTGTCAGATGCTTTAGGATTATCATTGATCAACTCCGTTCACCAATGCCCGCTGCTGGGCTGCCACACGGTGAATAGCTAGCGTCTATTTTTTATTTCATCCATTGCTAATAACAGTTCCTCTTTAGTTGCCTGAAGCGCCTTTTTCTCTTGCTCATCGCCAGCAGCGGTAATCCACTCGTCGGCCAATGCAATCAATTCTTCGCGCGGAGAGAGGCGTTCATCCATGCCTGCAGAGGTGGCATCCTGCTCAGGAAGCAGCGACAGGGCGCTATCATCGATTGCCAGCGCGAAACAATGTTCTTCTCCATACCGCCGTATCTGATTCAGATCCAGTTGATGATACTGCCCGCGCGTCAACTCGCCTTCCAGGCGCAACTGAATCATCGCATCCTCGCCACAGAGAGGACGCAGGCGCTCAAGAATGCTGTCGGTCGGTGATGCAGTGGTGGAGTTCTCCTCAGACCAGAGATCGCGTGTGAGGATGGACAGACGCCGCAACAGCAAAGCATCGACAGGGATATGATTGCACCAGCGGATACCATCGGCGGCAATCCCCATAAATACAAAACCAGGTACCTGATCGGGCGTGCTAAAATCGACATGCTGCGTCGCGCCTGCCACCACTATCTCGCTCTGACCAATGCGGCTGCGCTGATAGCCATGATGATAACCAGCCAGAATATACGAAAAAAACGACTGGCTGGCGATGCTGCCGCGACTGACCTGCGCACGCGTATCCAGTAAAGACGAGCCACTTGCCAACCCTTCAATCGGGGCATGCAGCAACAGCAGGCGAATGGTAGCCGTTTCAATATCACTGCGCACCCGCAAACGCGCCAGCGGATCGCCCTCCTGCCCGGCCAGTACGCCGAGACCACAGATACCCACGCGGCAACCATGCAGGTCAAGGATTACCGATTCTAGCTCTTCCGAATCATCTTTATGGGTAGGGGGAAAATAATGCAACGCCCCCAGGCGCGAAAAGCTGAGCTGGGGGGCCAGAGCAGTCTCATCGCTCTGTTGCTGCTCGACAGCCGGAGTATCATGCACGCCGCCTAATACAAATGTACGCACGTTCGCCTGCTTCAATTGAGCCAGCCGCGCAGCCACAAAGTTGCGATCGCGTTCGTCCGGCGTGATCGTATCAAACAGATCGCCCGCCTGGAGAAACAGGTCTACCCCCTGAGCTATCGCAAAATCAGTCGCTTGCTGAAAGGCCCGGCGCACTTTTTGTTGGCGCTCTTCCCGTTTGCGGGGTTGTTGTCCAAAAGCAATATAGCCAAGATGATTGTCAGCCGTAAAGACAACCGTTATTACATCTTTCTGACGCTCTTTTTGTTCAGAAGCTTGCGCCCCTGGTTGATCCTCTAGAGTGTTCTCTGCCATCATGCGCCACTTCTTCCATTGTTTTCATGAAAAGATAACAGTACGACAAGCTCTATAAAATGAAGAATAAGAAATACAACTTCCATTCAGATGCCATGATGAAACAAACAGACCTGAATGTTTTTCAGAAAATAAGTCGAGAAAAAGCAATACTCGATAAAAAACGCGCAAATAAAGACACTTTTTATCAAGAGTACGCCCACATATGTTACAACGAACGAGCCATAGTCATCTAACCCAAATAGCCTATGACAGGAGATGCAGGTCCAAAAGTACCTGAACGTGGACAAGGTTTACAACTAAATATTAATATGTTATGAGCTTGGCAAACATTTTGACAAATTACGAGATCAGGAGATGCATACATCCCCTGTCTGTTCACTCCTATACTGGCGAAGTTGCCCATACTTCATAGCGTAAAAACATGAGAGTATAAAAACGTGCCTTCGTCAGTTTCTTGTGCAGTTGGAAATCCTGCCTCGCTCATCCAACCGCAAAATATCGATCATGTCCACGTCATTAATGTAAGGCCATTATACTATGTCTATT
Organism: Ktedonobacteraceae bacterium; assembly: GCA_025928885.1. Taxonomy (GTDB): domain Bacteria; phylum Chloroflexota; class Ktedonobacteria; order Ktedonobacterales; family Ktedonobacteraceae; genus JAICIM01. The sequence goes on from JAICIM010000198.1 coordinate 5,212, forward strand.
CGTTTTCCCGTAGTGGTTACTACGATAGTTGCCTGGTTGGTTTACCGGCAAGTGGGAGAGTGAGTGGTGGAAGCCAAACATCAGCTAAAAAGAGATGCGGAGACACGGAAAGTTCTGCTCTCTTTCGCTAAAAGTATCCAGGAGCGCGACATCGTTACCTATGAGCATTCCCGCCGCGTTGCAATTTATACCCGGCGGCTGGCGCGTTATCTTGGTTGGAGCCGTCGAGAGGCGCATGATCTTGCTCTGGCGGCCCTGGTACACGATCTGGGCAAGACCTGGATCGGCAATGATATTTTGAATAAATCGGCTGCGCTTTCAGAAGAGGAACGCCGTCGGATGGAGCAACACCCGATCATTGGAGCACGTATCCTGATCGGTTGTGATATTCATCCTTTTTACGTCGAGACCGTTCTCCATCACCATGAAGCCTGGGATGGACACGGCTATCCTGCCGGCCTGTCCGGGGAAGAGATCCCGCTCAGCGCTCGTATTCTCACCGTGGCCGATGTCTATGATGTGCTGACATCTCAGCGGCCCTATAAAGCGCCTCTCTCGAAAGATGCTGCTCGCGAACGGATCTTACAAGCTTCTGGTGCCAGCTTTGATCCGGTGATTGTACGTGCCTTCCTGCACCTTATCGATACCACGCCCAATTTTACGGTTAAGCAACACCTCTGCGCCTTTCCCACCAGAGACGTTATTCCCTCTCTCCCGCGAAAAACATTTCAGGCCGGCTTCTAAAGGCTGGCCACCAGACCCTGTTCCTCATCCGATGATTTTGCGAACAGCGAAGACCGGCCCATCGCGGCAAATCAACTGCTGGCCTGTGCGCATTTCTACGCTACAGGTCAGGCATATTCCACTTCCACAGGCCAGCGGCTGCAACAATACTCCCTGCGCAAATTTATGCCGGCGCATCCGCTCATAACGCCAATAAAGCGCCGTCAACGTTTCACGTGAAACACTACAACAAACGGCATCTGCCCAGGTCAGATACTCCCCTGCTTCTGCCAGCAGATCACCAGTCACAATATGATACTCGACCTCTTCGGGCAACAGCGCTGGCGGATAGACCGCGTCGGATGTGCGGCTGAGGCAGAGTAGCGTCACCGCCATCTCCTGGTCCAGCGCCACCTCAGCTAGCATGGTCAACGCCGCCATCTGTGCCTCCTCACCGATCAGCAGGAGGTTGCGCATCGTCGTAGCGAGCTGCCAGCCACGTCCCAGCGGCCCAAGCAGGTCGAGCTGCATCCCGGCCTGCTGTTGAGCCAGCCACGCGCTACCACGTCCGCGCACCGTCACCAGCAGAGTACAGAGGCCCCGCGAACGCTGCACGCTATGGATAAAAAATGGTCGGCGCAACAACGGGTCCTGCGCCTGGGGATGGCAGCAGCGGACCATACAAAATTGCCCGGGCTGAACCGACTGCACCAATTGGGGAGCGTTCATCTCGATCAGATGAACATTAGGCCGCAACATGGTGTTCGCAGTAATAGTAGCAATGGAGAGACGCACGCTAGCCCCCTACGATCGGCTGGTTTCCTCGTGGAGCAATCCCCATTTCACAATCAGCGCATGGTAGCTACCGTCTTTATGCATCGCAGCCATCGCCCGCTGCACCGCTTGAAACAGAGAACTGTTATCCTTACGAATCGCTATGCCTTCAATGGTGGTATTGGTAATCGGCCCGCCAAGCTCAAAATGCCCCGGATATTGCTTCATAAAGTAATCCGCCTGCGGTGCATCTTGATAGACGGCCACGACCTGCTTCTTTAGCAGTAATTGTATCACGCCCTGCTGATCCGCCAGCGCCGCGATCACGATGGGCGCTTTGCCGTTGCGCTTACAGTTCTCGCTCTGCATCGTCAGGTCTTCCTGCTCCAGCGTATCAACCTTCACGCCCACGCGCTGCCCGCACAACTCTTCCACAGCGGTAATTTTGAGCGGATTGCTCTGCTGCACCAGCAGAGCCTCTCCGCCCTGAAGGTAAGGTACAAATTGCACCTTTTTTTGCAGCGAAGGCGTCACGGGAATCGCCGAGATTGCCAGATCCACATCGCCATTGACCACATACTCGGGCAGCGACGCAAATTCCAGGCTGATAATCTCCACGCGCAGACCCAGGCGTTGACCTATCGCGCGAATCAGATCGGCATCAAATCCTTCAACCTGATGGGTGCGCGAATCAACGTAGATTTGAGGAGGATAATTGGTATAGCTGCCTACCGTCAGCACGCCAGAGGCAACGACATCTACCGAAGCTGTGGCTCTGACTGTTGGAGCGGCTGTTCCGGCTCCTCGCTGCATATTTGTGACCGCATCGCAACCAGCGAGCAACAAAACAAGCACAACGCAAAACATCCCCAGAGGAGAGAAGCACCAGACTCCTCTTCCCCATGATCTCCTTCTCCAATTTTGCGGGTGAAAAAATACAAACAACAGCGATACATCTCCTCAACGGCCAGCATCAACGCTCCCATATGTCTCGAAAATCAATGCAAACTAGCACGTACCCGGCTCACGCACAATAAAGAGCAATCTTCCCTTTCTGACCTCTTGCCATATTCCCCTATATATTACGCCGCGCGGAACCAGCGCTTCACATAACTACGTGTACAGACTATACATATTTCTTTGCCTTATTGAGCGCGTCAATAACCATCACAGCCTTGTGACATCGGAAAAAAATCGCTCATACCTGCTGTTTCTCATACGCTGGTATGTTAAACTATTGGAGGTATCCGGTCGCAAGGGTGCGAACCAGAACAATACACAATAGAATACAGTCCATTTTAGTCACGGATGAGATGATTTAGATTTGAAGTGGCTTGGAGGGTCTATCATGCCCATCACCTTTGATCGCAGTGTCTGTTGTGACCTCAACGAGACAATCAAGCGTGAGTGGCTCGTGACCAATGGTCTTGGTGGATATGCAGCCGGGACGGTGGCAGGCGTCTTAACGCGTCTGCAACATGGATTACTTGTGGCAGCACCGCCGGAGGTGAGTACGCCACAACTGTTGCTAGCCAAGATTGACGAAGAGGTCTTGTTTGACGAACGTACCTACTATCTGGGAACAAACGAATATCGGGATGGCACGCTTAACCCGGCTGGATTTGTCCACCTCGAAACGTTTCGCCTGGAAGATGGTTTTCCAGTGTTCACCTACCATTTAGGCGGCCTCAAGGGCATTATGCTTGAAAAACGCATCTGGATGCCCTACGGCCAGAATACTACCTGCATTCAATACCGCGTCCTGCGCACGGCAACCGACGAAGGTTTTGTCTATAAAAAAGTTGGTCTCCGTTCTCCCAGCGGCAGTTTGCGCTATGAGGAGCTTGCCCACAACGCGCCGCATGCCCTCACGCTCACACTGTTGCCCTTTGCTACCCATCGTCCACATATGGCGGCTCTCCAGCACAATGAGCAGCGACAGTTCTCAGTTCAGCTTCGTCGTGCGGAGGATTTTATTGGCGCGGACACCAGCGGATCACAGACCGCCATCACCGGCTGCACCCTGCATATGCAGGATGGGGCAAGCGAAACCTTTCCATATCATATTCTGGCCCTGGCCCATCGCGATAGCCACGCCACCTTCTTGCCAACAGGTATCTGGTATTGGAACTTTTTGCGACGACACGAGGCCAGCACCGGCTCTCCCGCAACCGATGATCTCTATCTGCCAGGCGTCTTGCGTGCGACACTCTGGCCCGGCGAAGATGCGGTGCTCACCCTGATCGTCACTGCCGAAAAGTTCCCAGCACACTATCGCTCTCTGGATGTATTGAGGCGCTCCTATCCACAAAACGTGGCCCGGCAACAGCGGCTCTTCTCACGCGCATTAGAACCAGAGCGCTACTTCGGAGAGGGAGGCGAAGCTGCTCATGCTCACCATCTGCGCGTCTTGCCGCTACTGACAACGCCCGACCCTGTAACCGGCGGCGAGGAATATCTCCGCCAGTTGCTCCAGGCTGCCGACCGCTTCCTGATTCGACCGCACGTGCCACGTACAGAGCATATAGGCAATCAGCAATTTTTCGCGGGTCAGACGGAGCGCATCCCACTGCTGCTCTCCAACTACTACCAGATGGCACCAACCACGCGGGATATGCTCATCGCACTCCCTGGCCTGTTGCTGGTAACGGGACGCTATGACGATGCACAGACCTTGCTCCGCGCCCTCTCTCGCCTCTTTAAAGGGGGATTGCTGCCGGATCGGTTTCCTCTCTCTGGCGGCCCAGGCGACGAGTACAATAATGCCGATGCTAGCCTCTGGTTCTTCTCCGCCCTCGATGCCTATCTTCGCGTCTCGCACAACTGGGCGTTGCTGGAAGAGCTGTATCATCGTCTAGCAGATTGCATCGAATGCTATGCCCGGGGAACCAGCAACGGCATCCGCGTTGACCCGGACGACGGTTTACTCATCGCCTCTCAGCCCGGTAAGGCGCTGACCTGGATGAACGCCATTGCCGATGGCAAGCCTGTTACCCCTCGCGCTGGCAAACCCGTTGAGATCAACGCGCTCTGGTATCATGCGCTCTCACTGATGCATGAGTGGTCTCAACGCATCAGGCAGCGCGACCAGTTCCGCTACAACACCTCTTTTTATGAGCAGCTCCTGACGCGTTGCCGCGAGAGCTTTCAGCAACGCTTCTGGTATACGAATGGAGGCTATCTCTACGATGTCATTGACGGGCCAGACGGGAACGACCCCTCTATCCGCCCGAACCAGTTGTTTACCCTCGCGTTCCGCTATCCAGTGCTGAACATAGCCTTTCACCAGCGCATCCTGGATGTTGTGACCGAACACCTGTTGACGCCGTACGGTCTGCGCACGCTCTCTCCCCATGAGAAGAGCTACCGCAGTCGATTGGAGCAGACGCCCGCTGAACACGCACGTACGCTCCATCAGGGCAGCGTCTGGACCTGGTTGCTGGAACCCTATATCACAACGCTGCTCACAGTCCAGAGGAACCCGGTTGCAGGCACGTATAGTTGGCGCGATCCGCTCTGCCAGGAATATCTCTGGCGCAAAGGTTTGCAACAGCTTGAACCAGCCAAAGAGCTGTTCTCGCAAGATTTACTGGGGATGCATGCAGGGATTTTCGATGGAGATCCACCTCATCGTCCATGCCACTATAGTCATTTCCAGGCTTCGGCAACCGGCACCGCCGCGCTCCTACGCAGTTACGAGATGCTGTCTCGCATCCGCGCCTCGTATCCCGAATACGCGATGATGTCGTAGTCGCGTAATAATGAAATGTAACAAATAAATGCTCTCACATGTCGTAGCCGCGCGACTGTATCGCGCTTGTGC
>JAICIM010000489.1 GCA_025928885.1 Ktedonobacteraceae bacterium
GCCCACCCCCCCCCCCCCCCCCCCCCCCCCCCCCCGTCGCCCCCCCCCCCCACCCCCCCCCCGCGGCTACAACAGGGAGAAGCTTCCTGATTGGCCTGTGCAAAATCATTATTAAATGTAAATGGAACAGCCGCGCTCTTCCAACCGTCGCAGCCAGGGTGGGAGCGATGAGAGCTTGTTCCAGCGCAAATCGAGCTTTTCCAGCTTTGGCAAGTCTCCGATACAGGCTGGGAGGGCAACCAGCCTGTTTGCTCGTAGATCGAGATGCCTTAAACTATGCAACTCGCGCAACGATGTGGGCAGGCTGGCTAGACGATTGCCTCGCAAATCAAGGATGGTGAGCGCGGCCAGTTGCCCGATCGACTCGGGGAGCCTGGTGAGCCGATTGTTCATCATATGTAGCTCTTCCAGATGTTTCAGCTTGCCCAGCGCTTCAGGCAATGTCGTGAGCCGATTGTTATAACCGCGCAACTCTTTCAGGCCGGTGAGGTTGCCAATCGTTTCGGGAAGCGTTGTCAATTGATTGTCGGTGATATTGAGGTAGCGCAAACGCTCCAGCCGCTCAAAAAGCGCCTCTGGTAGCTCTGTCAACTGATTATCGCTGAGATAGAGAAATGTTGTCAGGCTGGTGAGCTTGCCGAGCGCTTTCGGGAGAGCCGTCAATTTGTTATGCCCCAGGTCTAGCATTTCCAGATGGTTGAAGCCCTCAATACCATTGGGGATTGTCTCCAATTGATTCTCAGCAATATTGAGCGAGCGTAGCCCCTTCAATTGCCACAGTGTTTCGGGGAGGGTTGTCAATTGATTGCCTCCAACGCTGATGTCTTTGAGGGCATTGAGTTGGCCGATCTGCGCGGGGAGTGCCGTGAGCTGGTTGCCATAAAAGCGCATCGTCTCAAGCCGCGTGAGTTGACAGAGGCTATCAGGAAGCGCTTGCAAGCGATTTGCATCGGCCTGGATCTCCTCAAGCTGCGTTATCTGTCCCAGCGACTCGGGTAGGGTGGTTAACTGATTACCATCCAGATAGATTCTTTTGAGTTTTGATAGATTCCCCAGCGCTTCAGGCAGGAAGTTCAGTTGATTGTAAGCAACGTCTATCAGGCGCAGGTTGGTGAAGTTTCCGAGCGTGGCGGGCAACGAGGCCAGCGCACAGGAACGCAGTGAGAGAGCGACAACGGTATTATTGACAAGCGAGCAGGAAATATCATGCTCACTTCTCTCAAGCACTTGCATCTCATCTCTATGCAGGAGAGGAATGCTCTGTCCCACCGCAAGCGAACCGCTCTGTTGCAGCAGTGGCTCTAACTCCTGTAGGGCGTCTATTTCGTTCGTGGGCAGCACAACGCCATGATAGCTACGTTCTCTTTCTCGGACCATTTGCTCCTCCCGGATCTTTTTAAGAATTTGACGATGGCAGATGCTTATGTTACCATAAATGAAAGAGATAAAAAATCTTCATTTGAAAAGAAAGCGAGCAAACACCAATGGCAGGTCAGGAGCGAACCCTCTACTAGACGCCCACGCGTCCTTTGTGCGGGTAGCTTTTCCTTGCTATGTGTGCTCGTTTTTTTTGTTGTTAAGCGCTGTGGGCAGAAGTGGCCCGACGGCGTTTTTTGTTTTTCTATGCCACTCCTGCCCCCATTAATCAGGAGGTAGCATGTCAGAACAGGAAATTCCATTATATGGTGGCAATGTCACGGGTGCGGTACGCATTGGGGAGACGGTTCGCCGCTCAATGGGAGCGTGGAGCGCGGCTATTCATGCACTTTTGCAACATCTGGAGGCGCACGGCTTCGATAATGCGCCGCGCTTCCTGGGCCTCGATGCGCAGGGACGCGAGATGCTTTCGTTTCTCGCTGGCGAGGTGGGACACTATCCCTTACCGTCATATATGTGGGCAGAAGAAGCGATGCGGGCCGTAGCGGAACTGATACGGCGCTATCACGAGGCGCAGCGCGGTTTTGTCCCACCCGTTGATGCTCGCTGGCAGATGGTCTATCCCGATAGCAGTCGCCACGAGGTCATCTGTCACAACGATATCGCACCCTATAACATGGTCTATGTGGCCGGTCTGCCACGCGCACTGATCGATTTCGATTGCGCCGGGCCGGGTCCGCGTGCCTGGGATCTGGCGTATGCAGCATATCGCTTTGTTCCTCTGGCGCACCTCGACGATGCCACGATTGTTGAGCAAGGTCTGACCGATCCACATGTGCAGGGTGAGCGCTTGCAGCTTTTTTGTGCTGCCTATGGTATCTCTGCTCGTGAGGTGCTGGCCCTGGTTGAGCCACGCTTACAAACGCTCTGCACCCTCATGGTTGAGCAGGCCAGGGCCGGGAACGCCGCCTTCCAGCACATGATCGCCGAAGGACACCTTGCCCTTTATCAACGCGAGTTGCAGACCTTGCAGCGTTACCACCCGATCATTGAGTCGCATCTTCGAGCGTAATCTCGCGTTCTGCTGAGGACCACGCATTGTGTTCGGCGCGGTCCCTGGGATTGCAGATCTTGCCAATGACGGAGACCGAGCCGATCTCTGCGTTGCCCTGGCTCAAGTGCTGACAGAAATCTTTTAGCTCGATGGGCCAGATAGGTAACGCGGCTACCTCTGTTAGCGGCACCCAGCAGGCCGGTGGTTCGCCTGGAAATTCTGCTTTTGTCGCTGGTACTGGCTCCTCTGGATAAGCGTAATGATAGACCTCCAGCCCGAAGCCGTGGCCCTCACCATCCTCTACGGGTCCTGTATACTGCGGGACGATCCATTCGAGTAGAAAGGCGATGCGACCTACACGGACGGGGATGCCCGTCTCTTCCAGCACCTCGCGCCGCGCACACTCGGCCAGCGACTCATGCGGCTCCAATCCTCCCCCGGGCAATTTCCAGGCTTTATCGTTGCCATCTTTGCCCGGTGGATGCAACAGGATCTTCCCTTGATACAGCACGATGGTACGAGTACGAACATTCTCGTAGATGTTATGGCTAAAAATGCTCATGCAATCCTGCTCCCAGATAGCTAGTGGTCGATTTTTCTCTTCATGTGTTTCAGAAGGTTGGCGTGTAGTACAGCATGTAGGATGAAGAAAAGGTCGCTCACAATGTGCGTGAGCGATTTTAACATGATCAAAAAGCCCAGCGCGACGAATGAACTGCACCAGATGAAGGAGAGGATAGGCGTGCTACGGTACAGTACGACGTGGGAAGGATCGGTGGGACTATACCAGCAGGGGTAGACGCTGTTCTGGTGATAATTGTTGATGATGTTTTGGACCTCGTCGTTGTTGGCAACGATTGTGCTGTTCATGCCCGCGCCCACGACTTGATACTCCTGATTGCTGGCGGTGTGGATCGTGAAACTAAAGACGATGATATAGCGGGGCGTTGACCCCATTGTGTTGTGCCGCCAGGGAATTAACGGGCGAATGAAATGAATGGTGCAGCGGCCTTCAGGGTAATTATAGACACGCATCGCCGGAGCCACACGTTCGGCAAATGCAATCGTTCCCAGATAGAGGCAGGCCGTGCCGATAAGCAGAGCCGTTAACCAGGCAAAAAGCATACTCGCCTTTCTGGATGCCCCTATTGTGACAGCAGTAGTGCCAGGTATGGTAGACATAATACATCCTTCACCGGAGATGCGCACACAAGTAATTTTTATCTTTCGCCGTATTGGAAGTATGCCAGGCTAGTATTTGTGTTTCAGAATGTTTCTATTCTGTATCATTCTACACGCTTTTATCACAGCGGGCAAATGCAGCGTGCAGCAAAAAGCAGTGCAATGGTAACACCACTGCACTGCTTTTTGCTGCGGAATGAATGGTTAAACGATGCCTTTAGCGGCTACGAACCACCACCGTTTTGGCCACGCGATCTCCCAGGCGCTGCCGGGTTGGAGAGTTCCAGACCAGGATCGCGCCGACAAGATAGACGAAGAGACCATCAACGATGCGTAGCAGGTTGCGAATGACGGACTCGTTCCAGCTAATTGGCGCACCATCAATGCGGACGACGCGCAGACCAAGCACCATTTTGCCCACGGTCGCGCCCTGAGTTGCCTCCATAATAATATAGTAAGCAATTGTGATGACTGCGGCGATGCCACCAACTGCGCCGCTGTTATGAAGAACAGCACCAATGATAGCGTTGACAATGCCAATAAGAATAGTATCAATAAGAACGGCGAGGAAACGGGGGCCGACGCTCACATACTGCAGCTGTGGCGCGGCTTGCTGATACGGGGACTCGTACGGTGATTGCATATGAGAACTCCCTTCAGGCGCAACGAAGAAGAGGTCGATGGTCTTTCATGCCAATGTCTCTTATCAATCAAGCATGATAAGCAGACATCCTCTGCTCCATTGCAATTAATTCTATTGCCTACTATCTAAACGTGTGGATCAACGTTTTTTAACTCTACAAAATTTGGATTTATGACTGCTCTTCTTGCTAGCATTACTCCTCCCAGATCTCCACTACTTCCTAAAAACTGTACAGAAATAGAAAGACCGTGCTATGTTTCTCCTCTCTTCCTCTTGACAATCTAATTATATTAGATTAATATTTATTTAGATAAGATTATATGAAACTAGCGTTAGAAATTTGAGAAGATAGACTTTGCTCTTCTCAAATGATTCGCCTGACGATCAGGATCAAGGGAGAGATTGCAATGATTTTTATCGTGTTTCTACTGCTTTTTATCGTTCTCTGTGGTTGGCTGGATTCGCGTATTGATGCGAAGAAGGGGGCAAAGTAAATGTTAGCTGGACATTTTGGATTGGCTGCGGCTGTCAAGGCCAAGCAGCCCTCAGTGCCGCTCTGGGCTTTGATGCTCTCGACGCAACTGCTTGATGTGCTTTTTGTGCCACTACTGTTGGCCAATATTGAAACCATCACGCCAATCGACAAGGGCGGTTATGGCGAGGCGATCATTCACGCCAACTATACACACTCGCTGGTTGGTGCGCTGCTCATCGCCATCGTGGCGGGAGCGCTGGCCTGGCGTGCGTGGGGTCGCAATAGTGGGTTGGTCATCGGAGCTGTAGCGTTTAGCCACTGGTTGCTCGACCTGCTGGTGCATCGCGCCGATTTGCCGATCTTGCCGGGCAATCTGGGCAATCTGCCGCTGCTCGGTTTTGGTCTCTGGGCTTTCCCCTGGCTCAGTGCAGCGATGGAGTTTGCGCTGATCGCTGTCGGCGGCTGGCTCTACTTTTCGTCCGCTTTGCAAAGGGCGAAAGAAGCCGGTCCCGCTCATCGCTCCTGGGCAATTATTGCCGGGTCCGTGACCTGCTCTCTGCTGTTGCTGTTGCTGGTCATGGATTTCACAGGGCTTACGGGTTAACTCGTAGTTGCGGGGGTGTTTATGGGCGGGGGGGGGGGGGCCAAGGGTGTGTGTGGGGGGGGGGGGGAAATAAGAGCGCAAAAAAACAAGAGGATA
>JAICIM010000701.1 GCA_025928885.1 Ktedonobacteraceae bacterium
CAGATGACGGCAACGGTCAACGCCGCTTCTCTGGCTCCCGGCAACTATACGGCTCAGATTCAACTGAACGGCTCAGATGCAACGCATGCGCTGGCTGGCGGGAGTCCACAGAGCGTGGTCGTCAATTTCCAGATCGCCGCGCCCTGCGTTCTGGCAAAGCCTTCATCGAGCGCACTGGCCTTTAGCGCGACCCAGGGCAGCTCTGATCCGGCCCCTCAGAACATCTCAATCACAGCCTCCGGCAACTGTAGCTGGCCGCTCAACTGGAGCATGCAAAACATTCCTTCCTGGCTGAAGCTCTCGCCTGCATCTGGCACGCTGACGGCAAACAATCCAACCGCAACGATCAGCGTTGCCCCCTCGATTGCCGATCTCAGCGCCAATCAGAACGTCCAGATCCCCATCACCGTGACTGATAGCACGAATGGGCAGGTACAGGGCAGCCCGGCCTCGTTCGGCGTCTCGCTCTCGCTGCAAGCTCCCTGCTCAGTCAAGATCACGCCAAACAGCCTCGCGTTCACCTCTGCTCAAGGTCAGGCAACGATCGCGGTCCAGCCCAGCAATACCTGTTCATCGATCAGCTGGCACGCGACGGCAACTGATGGTAATGCAGGCTGGCTGAAAGTCAGCGCTAGCGGCACCGGCAACAGCGATATGCAGGTCAGGGCCGATGGCTCGAATTTGAGTGCTGGAGACACCTACACCGGTTCTATAATTGTGACTGTTTCTGATAGCAGCGGGAATCCGGTCCAGGGCGGCTCTCAGACGATAGCGGTTTCATTGAAAATTCCCATCTCCGCATTTACCGTCAGCGGGGCCGTCAACGCCTGCACCGATACGGCATGCAGCGCAACTCAGCCGCTTGGCAATGCCCAGGTGATGCTGATCGATAGCTCGGGTCAGCAGACAAAAAGCACCACCGCCGATGCATCGGGCCATTTCTCTTTCGCGAACGTCAGCAGCGGCTCGTATACTATCGAGAGCAGCGGCACCGACAGCGCCAACGCCAGCTATAGCGGGAGCAAAACGATCTCGATATCTGGCGACCAGCAAGTGACGCTACAGGATGCCGCCAGCACGCCCACCACTGGCGCTACCCCTCTTGTGTCGCCATAAATGATTGATTCGTATTCGCAACGATGTGACAGACCTGTTACATCGTCGCGCTTTTTTGTGATAAAATACACTATGCTACACAGACAGACAGCGATACAAGCGCACACACAGGAAGACCCATGTTTGAGAAATATGAGCCAGCCACGTTTATCCAGATAGATCACAGTCAGTACACGCACCAATAAAAAGTTTGCAAAAAGAGTTTATTTACAATTACAACGAAATTATGTTCAGAAGTGAAATATTATTCCTGTGTCCTTAGAGAGTGCCGGAAGAAAGTCTGCTCGTATGGAAACGAAACGTTGTCCTTATTGCCATAAATTACAAAGAGCCGAAGCCCAGACATGCAGTCGGTGCGGACGCGCTTTTCTCAATAAAAAGCCCGAAACGCGCACGCGCGATTTGAGGCATACACCGATTCCTCCGGCCTCTCCACATCGCGCCGGACATTATGCAGGCTTACATCCTGAAGACCAGCCCTATCAATCAAGCAAGATTGCCGTGCAGCGCCCGCCCTTCGTCCAGGACAACGGATGGCAGCGACCGCTCCATGAACCTGAGCAGATCATCCTGCCCTCCCCTGAAGACGAGGAGACTCTACCAGTTGTCTCACGACACGTCGTTAACAGGCCGCAGCAGCCCGTTCCGTCAACGCCACCACAAAAAAGAGCGCATCTGGTGCTTCGGCCCATCTCATTTATTCTTGCCCTCTCGTGCCTGTTCTTTCTACTGGCAAGCAGCATTATTGCTTTCGCTCTAATCGGGAAAAACGTTGCAATCTCCAGCGCTGAGGTCTCCGCCTCGCCCGGCGTGATACGCCCCGATGATGCCTTTACCCTTTCAGGGCAGGGTTTCAGCAGCGGCCACTGGCTCACGTTTAGCTATGATTTTCGCCACACCGTTTTTGATGGCAATCACAGGCCGCTCCAGATCCAGGTTGGTGAGGATGGCCGTTTCAGCACCACGATTCGCGTCACAACGAACTGGGGTTTCGGACGACACGCCATTTATGTACTGGACAGTGCGCAGCAATCGAGCATCTCAACAGATATTGTTATCGAGCAGGCGTCTGATAGCCAGCCGCATCTCCAGATCCCAGCCACAGAGGTGAACTTTGGTCAGGCAGAGGCTGGCGTAATCTCGACCAAGACGCTGACGCTGGCAAACAATGGCGGCGGAATGGTCCAGTGGCAGGTCAGCAGCGATCAGGACTGGCTTAGAGTTTCCCCAGACAAAGGAACGTTTGCGGGTAGCACGAACGTCCAGATCACGGTCAACCGGGAAAACCTGACCCCTGCACCCTATCTGGGCCATCTCACCTTCAAGCAAAACGGAGAGAACGCCACAACTCAGACGGTGCTGGTGACGATGGAGGTCGAGGCAACGCCACCAACACCAACCGCAACCTCTACCGCACAGGCGAATACCGGCTCATAACGCGCGATAGACCTGCTTGAGAAAAGCCGTAAAGGACGCCATTTCTTCGCGATACTCGTACAACCTGGCACGCTGGACCTCTTCTGGCGCGGTCAGATAAAAGTCTAAGGCTCCCTGGTTATGTAGTCTCGTTTTGCTCCGCCCTTCAAGCACCAGCCTGCGATCAAAGGGGACCACACGACACTCATAAAACTGAGCGAGATAAGCGGCCAGCTTTGTTCGGACCTCGATCTGGGCAACACGTAGATCCCATTGGACAGCATGCAGTTCCGTGTAGATTGTTTGCGCCTGCTGCTGTGCTTTTTTCAGTTGCTCTCCTCGCAAGCGCCTGATCTCCTCGTGAGCCTGTTCGCTTTCCTGCACGAGTCGAGCTTCTTTATGCTGTAAATCGCTAAAATGGGGGGCTGAGGACGCTATATCGATCCAGGGCAAGAGCAACCCTCGCCCATCGTCAATATGCCCTCCACATGACATGATCGTGGGAATATCAAGTGCATTGAGGACGACAACTGTTTCAAATATTTCCGGGTCGATAGGCTTGCCACGCGCATCAGTAATGCGCGAAAAATACTCAACAAGCGAGTTCCATTCCTCTGGCATGATCGACTCCTACAAACAATTTTTCGTCTTCTATCATACAGCCCTGGTCAACATAAGCACCTTTCCATCACTATGCTACCAGTCAAAACTCAGGTACTTGACAAATTTATTTCAATATACTATATTAACTATAGTTAAATTAGCCACTAAGAAAAAATAAC
>JAICIM010000593.1 GCA_025928885.1 Ktedonobacteraceae bacterium
ATCGACATGAAACCAGTCGTTACCGCGATCAATGACGGTGAGACAGGTGCCATCGACCGCGACGCTATCTTTATGCACAACATCCGATAGGCCCGACGGCGTAGAGATTACCAGCCCGGTCGGCTCGATACGCACCAGCGTGCCTACTTCTTCAACGATCCCTGTAAACATGTTTGCTCCTTCTTTTGTTTGAGATCCTGTATCGTCAACGCCATCTCTACAGCAGCTTCGGCACACTCAACGCCTCGCACGATCCGCTCCTCTGCCTGTTGCTGCGTTTCGGCGCAGATTACCCCAAAAATCACGGGAATACCTGTAGTCAGTGCAACCTGTTGCATGCCCTGCCCAGCGGCGTCGCCAACGATGACATCGTGGCGCGTGGCCCCCTTCATGACGCAGCCAATGCAGAGCAGGGCATCATATGTTTCACTCTGAAGCATTGTTTGCGCTATTAACGGTAACTCGAATGATCCGGGCGCGTAATAGACCACGACATCTTCCACACCCAGATGGTGCAGCGTGCGTCGGGCCTCATCAAGCATCGCGCCCGTAATATGCCAGTTGAAGCGGGCAACAACGATGCCAATCTTTAAGCCTGCCCCGTTAAGATGAGGCGCGGGCGGCTGTGATAGTTCCTGTCTCATGGCTCTCCTTTGCTTCATTTTGGTTTGGCAACATCGTAAACAAATGCCCCATCTGCTGCCATTTCGTGTGCAAATAGGCGCTGTTATGTTCAGATGGCTCTATTTCAAGCGGCACACGCTCAACCGTGATGCCACCCTCGATCAATGTTTGCATCTTACGCGGGCTGTTGGTCATTAAGCGCACGCTCTGTAGCTTCAGGTGATGAAGAATGGCAAGCGCGGCTGCATATGAGCGGGCATCGATGGGATAGCCAAGCTGTTTGTTGGCCTCAACCGTGTCGTAGCCCTGCTCTTGCAACACATACGATTGCAGTTTGCCTGCCAGACCGATCCCCCGCCCCTCCTGCGGCAAATAGAGCAACAACCCGCGCCCCTCTGCGGCGATGTGTTGCAGCGCGGTCTGCATCTGCGCCTGACAATCGCAGCGCTGTGAACCGAAGATATCGCCGGTCATGCAGGCTGAGTGCAAGCGCACCAGCGGAGCTTCCCCGGTCAAATCTCCTAATAGCAGCGCAAGATAGTCCTGATGGGTGCGGGTATCGCGATAATGGTGCAGGCGAAAATTGGCCTCGGCGGTGGGCAGTTGTGTCTCCGTAACAAAGCTCACAACACGCTCCTGACGATAACGATGCAGGGCGGCAACCGTGAGAATGCCGATGCCCCATCTTTGGGCCAGCTCGCATAGCTCCTCTCCTCGCGCAGACTCGCCCCGGCTGTTCAACACCTCACAGACAATCGCGCCCGGTTCCAGACCAGCCAGGTGCATCAGGTCCACAGCTGCCTCTGTATGACCACGCCTGCCCAGTATCCCATCGGGGTGTGCGCGGAGCGGAAAGACATGGCCGGGGCGGGCAAAATCCTCCGCACGAGTTGTGGGATTGACGAGCCTGCGAATGGTAATGGCCCGATCCGCTGCCGAAATGCCGGTGGTGGTTCCGGCAACGGCATCGACCGAAGCGGTGAAGGCGGTGCCTTGCAACGGATTATTTTTGCGCTCCTCCAACGGTATCCCCAACGCATCCAGGCGCTCACCGCTCATGGCTACGCAGAGAAGACCAGAGGCGGCATGAATGATAAAGTTCACCTTTTCTGGCGTGGCAAATTGTGCGGGCAGGACAAGATCGGCCTCGTTTTCCCGCTCCGCATCGTCCTGAATCAGCACCATCTTGCCCGCCTGAAGGCGCTGAATGGCCTCGGATACGGTCAGGTAACATTGCGTCTGCTTGCTCTGTTTCATCGTGGCTTGTATTCCTTCCTCTGACAGATATGCTTGCCGCCGCGCCGGTCGCCCCACACGCTTACCTTGATGTCGCTCGATATCCTGTAGCAGCGCCGCCACCAGCTCCTGCTCATCGCCCTGCCGACTGCAAGAGAGGAAGCGCTCTGTAATCTGCTCCTGCTGCTCCTGTGTGCTGACAAAGCGTGTAGAGGCGTGTGTAAGGCGCGTGCGAGCGCGATGCAGGAGTTGGCGACAGGAGGCGGCGCTCTTTTTGAGCAATGTGGCAATCTCTTCGTAGGGATAATCAAAAATCTCGTGAAGGAGGAAGACGCCTCGCTCTTCGGGGGTCAGGCGTTCCAGCAAGATGCGCAACGCCCCCGCCACCTGCTCTCTCCGTTCCAACGCCTCTAACACGGCCTCTTCCATATCGCGCATCGGGAAGAGGTCATCGGGCAGGAGATCGAGGGCCTGTTCGCGCTGGACGCGGGCCGATTTGCGGTAATCGAGGCAGAGCCGGGTGATGATGGTGGTGAGATAGCTCTTCAGCGAACTGATTTCCTGCTCGGTACTGGCGTAGCGAAGATAGCTCTCCTGCACGAGATCCTCCGCATCGGCGGCCCCATGCAGCATACGATTGGCGATAGTGAAGAGCAGGGGATAATAGCTGCTAAAGTCTTCCATTGGCACTCCCTCACGGCTAGCTCGCTACTTCGGCGACAGGTGAGAGAAGGCACAACAGAATACAAGAAAAGCATGATTTACAGGTAGTATGTACCTGTAGAGCAAGTTAGAGACGCATCTTGACCAGAAGAGGTCGCGCTCTATTTTTTGCCGCTCTTGTGCAAGCCCGTCTCACAGCAAAACCGCTTTTTCAAGCAAGTATGAGCAAGGCGTGCATGCACATAGTACGTTTCCTTGTAGTCTTCTCCTATCGGACTGTACCGTCGGCTCTGGAACTTCCCCAGATCATGTCACGTGGTGACGTACGGGCTTTCACCGCCGATCGGGAATTGGGAAACATGTTCCCTCACCCTGCCCCGAAGACTTTTTTCTCTTTCTATTATAGGGGACGAGTGAACCAATGCTCCTGTGACAATCTTGTGAGCCGCACATATAGGTAGGCAACCAGCAAGCTGACGTGATACGATTAACCTATCTCAGTCGATGGAGGTGTTACATCAATGACCGATACATTTAAGGGCCTATTTCCGCTCCGCCCAATCGGCGCGACGGGTCTCCAGGTTACGCCGCTCTGCGTGGGCTGTGCGCCGCTGGGCAATATGCCGGAGACGTTTGCCTATGGCGTGCCAGAAGAGCAGGCGCTGGCGACAATTCGCGCTATTTTTGCCAGCCCGATCAATTTTGTCGATACAGCAGCCTCGTACGGCGATGGCGAGAGCGAACGACGCATCGGACTGGTTCTGCGTGAACTGGGTGGCGTTCCATCTGGCTATGTGCTGGCGACAAAGGCCGATCGCGACCTGACCACAGGCGACTTCAGCGGTCCACAGATGCGCGAAAGCGTTGAACGGAGCCTGCGCTTACTTGGTCTCGATCGCCTGCCTCTCGTCTATTTACATGATCCCGAACATATTACTTTTGAGCAAGCGATGCAGCCGGGCGGTCCCGTCGAAGCCCTACAACGTTGTAAAGACGAAGGGCTGATCGAGCATTTAGGTGTGGCTGGCGGTCCCATCGATTTGATGACGCGCTTTGTCGAAACCGATCTCTTTGAGGTGGCTATTTCGCATAATCGCTATACCCTGCTCGAACGCGAGGCCGATCCGTTCTGGGATCTCTGCCAGCAGCACAACGTCTCAGCCATGAACGCCGCCCCCTACGGCAGCGGCATCTTAGCCAAAGGACCGAGCGCCTACCCCCGCTATATGTATGAAGCCGCGCCAGAAGCGATGCTTAAGCAGGCAACGGCAATGGAGGCGGCATGCAAGCGCTATGAGATTCCGCTGGCCGCAGCCGCCTTGCAGTTCTCCCTGCGCGACCAGCGCATTACCTCGACCATCATCGGCATGAGCAAGCCTGAGCGGCTGGACGAGACCGTCAAGCTGGCCCAATATGCTATTCCTGCTCAGCTCTGGGAAGAATTAGCAGCTATCTACCACGCTTGATCTTTTCCAACTTTCTTTCGTAGTTGCGGGGCTGTGTGGCGCCCCCGGTGGGGTTGCATCACCGTTGCACGCCCGAGAAAATATAGCCAAAACCCAAAAAGGCTCGCGATTATAGCCTAAGCCGCTGCCTGCGAGAACCTCAGATGGCGGCTTTCATACTAACAATGTGCAAGATTAAGCCTTGGATGATCAAGGCACTTGGGAATAACGCATTCGCGCCAATACCGCTTGCGCATGTTCAGCCACATAACCAGGATAGACTTTCTCGAATTTACGTGGATTAGGTAGCATTACCGCGATACGCACTGCCTGTTGCTCAGTCAAGCGCGCAGCCGGCACATGATAATAACGTTGCGCCGCCGCTTCAGCGCCAAATACACCATTGCCCCATTCCACCACGTTTAAATAGACTTCAAGGATACGGCGCTTGTCCCATAGTGACTCTATCATCA
>JAICIM010000291.1 GCA_025928885.1 Ktedonobacteraceae bacterium
ATGCCCACCACCCTCCCTCCTGTACCATTGGAACCCTTTCCCCATCCTTTTATGGTCTTGGGGCGCGACCTCCCCCCCCCCCGCCCCCACCTGTCACGCGCCCCCCCCCCCCCCCTACCCCCCCGCAACTACGAATTACAGATTTTATTGGCAAAAGGTTATTATTGACAGAAACACAGTTCAGACGAGGATTAGAGCAGATGTAAACGACGGGCCACGACGCTGGCCTCCAAACGATGCGTCACATCGAGCTTACGATAGATATTTCTCACGTGCGCCTTCACGGTATTGATGGAGACGACCAGCTCCTGAGCGATCTCCGGGTTGGTGTACCCATCTACAAGCAGGCGCAGGACCCGTTGCTCCTGAGCGGAGAGCGGTTCAGGCAGCAAGGCGGTATCCGGTGCAAAAACGGAGAGCAGGTTGCGCAGATATGTAACGTATGATCTACCGCGCACATGGGCAATGTGGGTACGCAACAGCACAGCCAGCGCAGCCCCTTCATCCAAAAAGAGGCGCTGATAGCCTTCACGCTGAGTCAAGATCAGCAGCGATTGCAGCATCTGTCTGACCGCTGTTGTCTGTTTTGATAGCGCATATGCACGCATCATCATCAGTTGTGCCTCTAGCAGAATACGTATGCGCCCGCACTCGCTGGCAGCCGCCGCAACAGGTGAGAGGATCGTTAGCGCCTCCTGGGCCTTCTCCTCCGTCAGCAACAAACGAGCCGTGAGCAGGGCGACCCGTTCGCGCTCCAATTCGTCCTGCGGTAATCGTTCAAGGGTGGTTATACAGCGTTGAGCGATGGCATATTCTTCCTGCATCAGCAACAATCGGGTCTGACAGGTCAGCACAGCATGATAGAGGCGCGGCTCGTGCTCCGGCAGCAGTTGAGCAAGCAGAGTGGCGAGCCGCTGCTGAACGAGAACGCTTTGCCCCTGCAAATGCCAGATACGCACAAGCAGCAGCGTGGCCTGAACCTGGTAGGTCTGGTTGCGCAATTGCAAACCGAGCGCATGTACCTCATTAGCCGCCTGCTCTGCCGCCTTCAGATCGTTCCATTCATAGAAAAGTTGGGCCAGTGCGAGCAGAGCGGGCGCACTATCGTCGCGATCACCAACCTCTCGTGCCTCCACAAGCACCTGTTGCAAGTATTCAGCGACCAGATGCAGTTCTCCCAGTTCCAGAGAAACGACCCCCAATCCCAGCATGTTGCTACGTGTTGCATGGATGTTGCCCGTCTGCTGCCAGAGTTCTCGCGCCTCCAGCAGCCTTTGACGCGCTCTGTACAGATTACCGGCGAGCAGTTCTCCCCCACCGACAATATTCAAGCAGATACCGCGCCACGCCAGATCGGCACTGGATAACCCGGCAAGTGCGCTGCTGGCATACTCCACCGCCTGCTCCTCTTTTCCCTGACGCATAGCAACGATGGAGCGAAACGCATTGATTTGAGCCAATCCGTTGCTATTTTCTTCGGCACGCCAGCCAGTTTCCGCCAGACGTAACAATGCTGCTCCCTGCGCAGTCGTGGGAGCGCTCACATCAGGGTAGGTACACCACGCCAGCACTACGGCATAGCTCAAGCACAGCATCGGGTATCGCTGCATCACATCCATTGCGATCTGTTCTAACCAGCGCCGCAGCGTTTGCATCTCTGGTATCAGATGAAAGATCTGGGCATTGATGAAACGTGCGATCAGATCGGCGGCCCGCGCTTCATCTCCAGCCTGAAAAGCGGCTTCAATGGCCTCTGCCAGCATCCCATGCTGTTCATACCAGCCGCTTGCATCACGTGCAATCTCCTGGAGTCTGTTCTTGCCAAGCCGGTGCAGTGCCTCATGCTGCATGGCCTCGGCGAAGAGCGTGTGATAACGATACCAGTGTCCAGGCCCCTCTAAGCGCTCCAAAAAAAGACCGCCACGTTCCAGCGCGTCCAACAACACCTCGCTATCTCGTCTTCCCGTCACCACCACACAGAGCGAACCGGTCAGGCGACTCAGCATGCTTGTCTGCAGGAGAAAGTCTTGCAGCGGCTGAGGTTGAGTATGCAACACCTCACGGACAATGTAGTCCTGAAGCGAGGACTGGCGATCGATTGGTGGCAATGTCTCTGTCGTGCGATCCTGCCATGTCAGAGCAACCAGGCGCAAACCAGCGGCCCAGCCCTGAACACGCTCATCTATATGGTTGAGCAGGTGCGGCGAGAGCGAACGGGCCAGCTGCTGCCGAAAAAAGAGGGCCGTTTCTTCCCGCAAGAAACGCAAATCGGCGGCCCGCACGATGGAGAGATCCCCGCTTCCTCCCAGACGAGCAAGTGGCAGCGGGAGATCATGACGCGACATGATGAACAGGTGAAAAGTTGGAGGAAGATGTTCGAGCAAAAATGCTACCGTCTGGTGTACCTGTGGTGAGGTGATCTCGTGGAAATCTTCCAGGATCAAAATGCTCTGAGTGGCAACGTGGGTCAGGGCATTGAGAAACCTGGTCAACGCCATTTCTAGCAGAGACGACAGCGCTGCCTGTGGTTGCGGGGCCAGCAGGGCAAGAGCCTGCTGGCTGATCTCCTCATGGATCGTCTGGCAGGCTGTGAAAACGTAGCGCCAGAAGCGCACTGGATCATTATCACCAGCATCCAACGAAACCCAGGCCACTCGCAACGGATCGCCCCGCTGAAGACGCTCCTCCACCCATTGCCGTACCAGCGTCGTCTTGCCAGAACCAGCCGGAGCGCAGAGCAAGAGCAACTTGCCATCCAGGCCAGCATCCAGCAGAGCTAGCAGGCGCGAACGCTTCACAAGTGAACTATGTAGATGTGGCAAGCGCAGTTTGGGTGCCAGGAGTGGCTGCGACTGGACACTATCTAATACGATCTCGTCATCATTGCATGCCTGTGCGATAGCCTCTAAACGTGTGAGCGACAGAGCGGCGCTGCGCCCCACGTAGCGTTTGACCACGCGCTTCTCATGGCGACGATAAGCATACCAGTAACCCTCGCCCTTATTCTTGCGGGCCTCTTTTAAGAGGTTGATCTGGCCGCTTCTCCCCTGGAAGGAAAAGGATGTGTGAGTTGTCAGCCAACACTGCCAGTCCTCATCGTCTCCTGGCACCAGCGTACGCTCTTTGCATCCCTGTTCATACAGCTTATAGTTGTTGCACGCAGCAGACCAGACCAGCGCATAGGCAGCCGCTTTTGGCATAGCGCATCTCCTGATATGTTCCCCAAATAGTACGTATGGGCAGTATAGTCTGAGAAGATGAACAGGCGCAAGTGTTCCCCAATGTTATGTGGTTATAGTTGTCATACGTAAGGCCATCCACATCTGCCGCTGCCAGGCACGAAACAGCACAAAACAGACGAGGGAGAGAGTATACAACTGCCTTTTCAGTACAAAAAGAGTCAGAGCGATCAAGAAGAGGTCTGTCTCACACTAGAACTGTGAAGTATTCCATACTTTTTATGTGAATTAGCTAGTAGAATATCTAGTGAAAATCTATCTGAATTGGAGATGCTTACGTATGTTAGAAAATAGAGCAAATCCTTTACAGTCTCCGCGCACTGTCGCCGAAGCACAATATGTCGCAGCGGTTGGCGCGGCGGCCCTCTCTGTTTTAGCGTATGATCCCAAACGCAATATAAAATCGACGCTGGCCTGCATGCGTACACTAGCTTTAATCAACACTTCAGCGGCGCTTCAGATGTTAAAAACGTATCTTGAAGATACACGCCCGATCATTCGAGAGGAATATGAACTGGGGCGCAATGCACTTCCCTGGGTCGAACTAGAAAAAGACGGTAATGAGTATGTCCTGTCGATCAGTCATGCACGTTCACTGGAAGGCGTGGAGGCTCTGGCTCACGCTCCCGGCTATAACGGACGGTTGCGCATCTCCTCTTTCGGTGGAAAATCGCTGGCTCCGCTGGAACATTTACCAGGACTCACGTCACTCCAACTGTATAACTATCGCGGCAGCGATCTATCATCACTCCCAACGCTTCCGCATCTACAAGAACTTACTCTCTATATGTGTAAGGCGTTAACCAGGCTGCCTGCTCTCCGTACGCTCCCATATCTGCAAGAACTTACTCTGTTGTCCTGTGAAGCGTTGACCGATATTTCTCAACTGGCCGCGCTCCCTTATCTTGTTCGCTTCGTTATCAGCTCGTGCGCACGTCTGCATGATCTGTCTCCACTCTCTATTTTGCCCAACTTGCGTGAATTGATAGTAGAGAATGGATATAGCGAGGAAGCACAGGTCCAACCCTTCCCGAAATTGCCAGCATCCAGATCACTTACCCATATAGAGATCCATCGTTTTGAAGCGCTTGAGACGCTGGAACCGCTGGCCGCAAACACAATGCTGACTACATTGTACATAAGTAATGCCAGACGACTGTATGACCTATCTTCCTTGCGCTCATTGTCACACCTGACTTCACTCATTTTATGGAATTGCGATGCCCTGAGCAATATCGAGCCTCTTGCCTCATTACAGACATTGACCGCTCTCCATCTAGGATTATGCCGACGCATAGAAGATATCACTGCGCTGGCCTCGCTCAAACAGCTGGTCTCGCTCGATCTGATTGGCTGTCATGGCATCAGGGATTTTTCGCCATTGGCGGCCCTCCAACAGTTGGAAACGCTCAATTTCTATAAATGTCTGGCACTCAAAGACCTTGCGCCGCTCGCCTCTTTACAGAAGCTGCGCGTCTTAAATCTGACCGGCTGTCAGCAGGTAGCGGATCTTGCTCCGCTTGCGTCGCTCCATGCGCTGACAGAACTCAATGCCGCAAGTTGTTCACTGATTACTGATCTCACTCCCCTCTCGTCGTTACACGCGCTCAAATGGCTGGATCTCAGTGGCCTCTGCTGCATCTTTGATCTCACTCCACTCTCGTCGTTACACGCCCTGCGCTGGCTCAATCTCAACGATTGTGGCTCGATTACCGATCTCACTCCCCTCTCGCCGCTGAGCGAACTGGTCAGCCTGAACCTTGACTGGTGCCAATCGCTGGTCGATCTGGCTCCGCTCCGCCTGTTGAGCAAATTGACCGATCTGAGCCTCTATGGGTGCAATATCATCAGCGATTTCTCACCATTGGGCAGATTGACCAATTTGACCAGCCTCAATCTGAGCGGCTGTGAGCAATTGAGCAACCTTGCTGCGCTCTCCGCGCTCAAGAAGCTCACCAGCTTAACGCTACCGCGTAGCAGACGCCTCTCTCATCTAGAGGTTTTGCACGCCCTCCCGGCGCTGCAACATCTCAGATTGCCGTCAAGCTGGCCTCACGACCGGTGGAACACTTCGGCTATTCAAGAGTTCCAGCAGCGCGGCGGTCTGGTCGAGCGCTATGCCTGAGCGTATGCTTTCGATCCGCCTGCAATTGCCAGCCCTCTATCGCACGCCCCATCCATTCCCCTGGATGAGCGAGACGATGGATCTGAGCAAAGAGAAGAACTTCTTCGAGGCCCGCGTGACCGAGTACCAGTCAGCTGCAACCCGGCAATGGGATTAATAACAAGAGAGCGAGGCCAAACGTCGCTCTCTTGTTTCATCTTGCTTGCCGCCTCTCCCTCCTCTGCCTGAGCATATACACACCACAGAGCGCTCCATAAAATAGCAACATCCCGGGAAGCACGCTGCCCAGCACAATTGCGAGATTGACCGCCAAACCCGGCATGCCTCCGCCATCAACTGGTCCACCAATGCTATTGCTTAAACAGTTTGTGTTGTGCCTGTGAAACGCTACTGCTCCCGATTTATGGACCATATGAGGAACCAGGGCCGCTTTTTCATCGTCGAGGTCCGGCGTTGGTGTGCTCGTGGCCATTGCCGCCTGAGTTGGCGTGATCAGCACAATGACGGTTCTTTCAGGTGGCAGGGTAGCTACAGGAGTCGAAGCCATAACAGGCGTGCCTGTCACCGTTGGCTCTGGCGTTGGTGTATCTTCGTCGGTCACCGTCGGCTCGATCGGCACATCAGTTGGCGTTGGCTCAAGCGTTGCCGTGCCTGCCACCGTTGGCGAAACGGCTGGCGTTGGCGAGAGCTGTGGCCGCGCTGTTGGAATGACTGCAGCAAACGTTTTTTTGCGCCTCCTGCTACTATTGACCGGGGTAACCGACCATTGCGCCGCTTGCGCTATACATGGCTGCGCTACCGGCTGCTGCTTTTTGACGCCAACCGTCGGCGTAGCGGTTTTGATCCTGGCCACGTCGGCACTTTTCGCAAAGCTAGTGACCGTCGCGGTAACGCTCTCGTGTTGTGGCGTGCTTGCCATATGGTCCACTACTGGATTGCTCGCATTTGTATAGAAAGTAGTAAACGCGAGAGAAATGCTCATAACGATCAACAGTAATGCAAGCACGAGCGTGATGCCATGTCCGCGATGATGCCGATTCCATAGAGCCATAAGCGCATCTATCATCTTCCACCCTCATAACCAGTTTGCTGGCACTCCAGGATGTCCTGTTCATCACGTACAAACTGCACCGTATCAATCTCCTCAACGGGCAGTTCAGCCACCTCTGAGTCTGGACACGTCTGGATCATATAATGACTGCTGAGTGGCAGATCAGCGGCTCGGCGGGAGCGCGTTTTCTGGAACTCATGCAGTAGATATTCCAGGTACATCGTACATTCCAGTGGGCGCGGCACCTCAAACACCTCGCGCTCCGTCCAGTGTTCGGCCATCAACGCGACGGCTCGACGCAAGCGCGAAACGGAGAGCAGGTGCGCATAGCCCAGCATGATCTGTCCTCGCCGCCCCTGATAGATCATCCGCTCGTTGGTAAAAATCAACGCACCATCATCTCTGGCCTTCTGCCTCAACTGTCTGACATCAGGTTCGCGGCTCCGTGTAGCTTCGGTGAAATAATATGCATATTCGCCCACAAAGAGATGGACCGAGACCTGGATGGGGAACAGCAGCCTCTGTTGCAAATCCTGCCTCAGCTTTTCAACATCAAAGCCATACTCACGCAACGAGCGCTCAGTTCGCAAGCGCTTGAGACGCCGCTGGCGCTGCTCCTGGTGAACGCGCTGCCAGTACGGCTTCTCTATGGGCTGCGTGGTTGCTGCGGCTCGTTCGATCAACATATGCTGCTCTTCCATGCAGGGAAGATAGCCAGCTGACAAAACCAGCGGTAAAGCTGATGGAGGTACGGACGGATCGCCGGAGAATCTGGCCTGTGTGATTGGTGGCTGCTGACCGGCAACCATATCCGAGACGGTTTCATCGCTCTCATCTTTGAGCAACAGATAGGCAAGCTGCTGCATCAGATACTCAACTATCTTGCGAGCGACATTGACCTCAGCAATACCACGCACCACAATGGTCTTACGCTGAAAGGCAATTTCCAGGCGTGCTGAAGCAATGCCCAGAAAGCGTTGATAGACTGGAGAGACTCGCGACAGATCGTTCAGCGAGTACAATATGCCGTCCAGATCAAGATAGTCTGGATAGAGGCGCAAATGCTGGCCCCACCCATAACTGCACTCGATCAGCGGCTCGGGAAGTAGTTCTTTCATCCTCACCCCTCTTCTTCCACATCACCCAACAACGAGGACTCGCGTTTGAGATTATCCTCTTATTTCCATATTTAAAGAACGAAAAACGCGGAACATGGTAACAAATGTCTCACTTCTTCTTTTTGATCAGCAGTTGCAGGAACATGTTGCGCAACGTCGGCCAGAGTTGTTGCGCCGCCACCTCCTCTTCCACCTTGCGCGGTACATGGCGTGGCAAGCCCCAGCGATCGCGCACAAATAGCTCAGTAAGTTGCCAGAGCTGCGTGGGTTGCTGGCCCATATGCTGACTCAACATACTGCTATATTCGTATGGAGTTTGCCATTTGTTCGGTCCCAGCCCCGCTCGACTGGCAATCCAGCAGAGACGCCAGAACATCCCGGCCACCAGTGTACTATCAGGGTAGAGATTGCGCCACCAGTAGGTTGCAACAGCGCCCAGGAAGACTACCAGCGAGACCACGAGCAGAAGCAGCGACCCCCAGATCAACAGCGCCTGACTGATCATGGCCGTGTTCCCCGCTCCTGGGGTGGTCGGCGGCATGTGTGGAACAGGTGGCGGCGTGCTTTGCACAGTAGTCTTTGGGGCGGTTGGCGTTGGCTGTGGCGCTGCCGTCCTGGTTGCCGCTTTGGTTGGCGCAGCGGTCGGCGTGATCGACGGGGCCGGGGGAGGATTTGGCGAAAAACCGGGTGTGGGATCAAAGTCGATCCAGCCGTAGCCAGGGAAGTACGCCTGCACCCAGCTATGGGCGTCGCTGCCATCAACCACCCACAGGTTCCGCGTCTTATCGTAGTGTCCCTGCGTGAAGCCATTGGCCACGCGTGTCGGGATGCCAAACAGACGCGCCATTATCGCCATTGCGCTGGCATAATAGGTGCAATAGCCCACTTTCGTCTGCAACAACCAGTCCACCACATCTACATCTTTCGGAATCGGCGCATTATTGACAGAATAGGAGAAGGTGTTTTGATCCCCCAAATGTTGCTGCAACAATTTGAGCAA
>JAICIM010000591.1 GCA_025928885.1 Ktedonobacteraceae bacterium
AAAGTCGCGTGGCTACGCAGCTGGCGAGATTTGTGTAAAATCATTAATATATGCTATAAACGTGAGGTTCATGTATGGAAGCACTCGATGGTCTCTGGAGTCCTCAGCTCATCATGTGGCAAGAGCAGTTGAAGGAGGGCGGTGAGTCAGCCTTTAAAGCTGTTTGGGATCAAGTCTTTGCGCAGGGAACGCCACTGGTTGAGCAGCTTGATGAGCAGGTTGGCAAAAAAGAATATCTGGTGACGTTGCTCTGGCTCGATTCTCCAGATTGGAAGCCTGGCCAATTAACCTGTGCGCTGGGTGGGATCTTAAATAGCCGCCGTATGGCTCATCCACTGTTCCATTTGGATGGTAGCGACGGCCTCTGGTATCGAACGTACCGTTTGCCCTCTCAGGTGCGAGCTACTTATCACTTCTTCGTCAATGGCGAACCGGTTTCTGATCCCATGAGCCAGCATATGCTGATTGTGCCAGGGAACCCGGTGAGTGTCTATGGTGAGCAGTGGATGAGATTGGCAATTGTGGAGCTACCAGACGCAGCGCCAGATCACTGGGGCCTGCGACGGCCCGGGATACCGCAGGGCAATTTGCACACGCAATCTTTCGCCAGCGCTATTGCAGGTCACGACTATAGCCTCTCGATTTATACGCCGCCTGATTATCGCAGCGACGGCGAACCGTATCCACTTTTGCTTTTCTTCGATGAATGGACCTATACGCATGTGATCCCCCTGCCAAAGATACTTGATAACCTGATTGCTGATGGCGCTATCCCGCCACTGGTAGCGGCACTATTCGGGCATAGTCGGCGCGAGGATCGTATGCGTGAGATGGGTTTTTATGAACCGTTCTTTACGTGTGTTGGTCAGGAGTTGCTGCCCTGGATGTGGGAGCACTATGCTGTGAGCCGCGATCCTGCACAGACGCTGGTCGCTGGTGCCAGTATGGGAGGAATCGCAGCTATGTATAGCGGCTTGCGGTATCCCGAAATATTTGGCAATATCTATAGCCATACTGGCTCATTCCAGGCTGGTCCACTCACTGAGCGAGCTTATCAGCGTTTAGAACAGGCTCTCAGGCAGCGTCCAGCGACCGCACAGCGCTTTTACCTTGATGTTGGCATGCTTGAACGCGACGAAATGGGATTTGGTTCGCCCGATGGTGGCCCGAACGCGCTTGAAAGCAATAGAATGATGCATGATGTGCTGCTTGAGTTGGGGCATGAAGTGCAGTATGTCGAATATCCAGGTGGGCATGATCTCTTGTGGGGAGCGGCTCCGGTGGCTGATGCATTGAAAGTATTGCTGAGCAAAGTTTGATCGATACGTGATTGGGCCGGGAGCATGCTAAAATAAGAGAGAACAGATTGTGTTCAACCTGGACCCTCGGGAGGATTCTGTTGTATGGCTATACAGGTTCACGATCTCTCCGCGCAACAACTTGCGGATACAGCCTTGCGGAGGCAAATTGGCGAGGTGTATCGCGAGGCATTTACGACGCTGAATCTCTCTGAGAGCGCGGAGAGATTGATGGAAATGCTGGAGATTCATCGATCACGTGAAGGATTTCGTTGCTTCGTTGCTCAGGATGAGGCGACGCAGCAGGTCGTTGGCTTTATTTATGGTTTTACATCGCGTCCGGGCTACTGGTGGTTCGATACCATCTCGCGTGCATTGAGCAAGCATGCTATCGAGATCTGGTTTACCGATGCCTATGAAGTCGTCGAGTTCGCCGTCGCTCCCCAATGGCATGGGCTGGGCATTGGCGGTCGTCTGCACGATGCGCTGATGGATAGCTTGCCCGTTGATACCTATAGTACGGCGGTGCTCTCTACGTATCCCGGCGATACAAATGCAATGCAACTCTATCGCAAGCGCGGTTGGGTGCCGCTACTGCAAGATTTCTACTTCCCTGGTCGCATCAAACCGATGGTCATTATGGGGCTGGATCTCGAAGCACACGCTCGTGAATAGGAAGAACAAAAGAGGTGCTTTCTCGCTTTATTGAGAAAGCACCCCTTTTTGTTTGCCTGTAAACAGCGCTCTGTTTGAGAGCGAGATTACATCATGCCGCCCATGCCACCCATACCGCCGGGCATGCCGCCAGCAGGAGCAGCGGGAGTCTCTTCGGGGATATCGGTGATCAGGGTATCGGTCGAAAGCACCATGCTGGCGATGCTCACCGCATTCTGGAGAGCGGAGCGGGTCACTTTGACCGGATCGATAATACCAGCCTGGAACATATCGACGTACTCGCCGCTTAGAGCGTTGAAGCCATAGCCAGCCTGGCTGCGGCGCACGCCCTCAACGGTCACGGAGCCATCTTTCCCAGCGTTGATCGCAATCTGGCGCAGCGGCTCTTCCAGGGCGCGGCGCAGGATGCTGACGCCGGTTGCCTCATCGCCAGAAGCCACCTGGACTTTATCCAGCGAGGCAATTGCAGCGACCAGAGCGGAGCCACCGCCTGGGATGATACCCTCTTCGATAGCGGCGCGGGTGGCCGAGAGTGCATCCTCTACGCGATGCTTTTTCTCTTTCAGCTCAACCTCGGTTGCGGCACCAACTTTGATCACGCCAACGCCACCGGCCAGTTTCGCCAGACGCTCCTGGAGCTTCTCGCGGTCGTAGTCGCTGGTGGTGTCGCCGATCAGGGCGCGGATCTGAGCGATGCGGGCCTGGATATCATCAGTGGAGCCAGCACCCTCAACGATGGTGGTGAACTCTTTGTTCGCGGTCACGGTGCGGGCGCGACCAAGATCCTCCAACTGGGTGTTCTCCAGTTTGAGACCTTTCTTCTCGGTGATGACCTCACCGCCGGTCAGGATAGCGATATCTTCCAGCATGGCATCGCGACGGTCGCCAAAGCCAGGGGCTTTGACGCCAAGTACATTGAAGGCACCGCGCATCTTATTGACAACCAGGGTTGCCAGCGCCTCGCCGTCGATGTCCTCAGCGATGATCACCAGATCTTTGCGGCCACTCTGCAAGACGCGCTCAAGCAGTGGCAGAATATCGACGATGGCGCTGATCTTCTTGTCGGTGACGAGGATGAAGGGATCGGAGAGTTCAGCCTCGGTGTGGTCCTGATTGGTAGCCATGTAGGGAGAGATGAAGCCGCGATCGAACTGCATACCCTCGGTATACTCGCGCTCGGTGGTGATGCCGCGACCCTCTTCAACGGTGATGACGCCATCTTTGCCGACCTTCTCCATAACCTCGGCAATCAGGTTACCAACTTCGGGATCGGCGGCGGAGATGGAAGCGACCTGAGCGATCTGTTCGCGGGTCTCGACCGGCTTGCTCATGCTTTTGATTTCAGCAATGGCAGCTTCGGTTGCCAGATCCAGACCACGGCGTAGGATCATAGGGTTGGCACCGGCGGCCAGATTTTTCAAGCCCTCGGTGACGATGGCGTGGGCCAGCACGGTCGCGGTAGTGGTGCCATCACCGGCGACATCGTTGGTTTTGGTAGCTGCCTCTTTGAGCAGTTGAGCGCCCATATTTTCAAAAGGATCGGGCAGATCAATATCACGAGCAATGGTCACGCCATCATTGGTAATCGTGGGGGAACCAAATTTCTTGTCCAGCACCACGTTGCGGCCCTTTGGACCAAGCGTTACTCGTACAGCGTCAGCAAGCACATCGATGCCCTTTTTCAGGGAGTAGCGTGCCTTTTCGTCAAACTGCAAACGTTTTGCCACGAAAAATCACTCCTATATTTCAGTTCTAAAAAGCAATTCTTGCATCAAACATGGCAACCACACGAGGATTGCCACAAGTTCATGTTCCTGGTTTCTTACCAGATGAATCGGCGATGCTCAGAAAGGCTATTCAATGATGCCGAGAATGTCGCTTTCGCGCAGGATCAAATATTCTTCGCCGTCGAGCTTGACCTCTGTACCAGCATATTTGGCAAAGAGCACTTTCTGTCCAACCTGGACCTCCAGATTGGTGCGCTTGCCATTATCCAGAACCTTGCCGGAGCCAGCGGCGACAACTTCGCCCTCCTGTGGCTTCTCTTTGGCGGTATCTGGCAGAACAATGCCGCTCTTCGTGACGGCTTCGCGGGCGATAGCTTTGACAACAACGCGGTCGCCCAGTGGTCGAATTTTGACACTCACTGTTGACATACTCCGTTCCTCCCTAATTTCTGCTCTATTTTTAAGAGGCTAACTGGATGTGCCACCAAATTAGCACTCTAAACGTGAGAGTGCGAACGGCTAATATAATACACCATCCAATAGAGATGTGCAAGGGCCGGAGGGGAAATTTTTGGAATTTGATCATCGGCGTCGCGATTTCCGCAACACAATCGAAAAATTACAGACCTCCCCGTTTATTTTGGTAGTTGAAGAGACAGTGGCTGAGGCTATTCAGGCCGCTTGTAGAGAGATTTGTTAATCTCTTCACTTCTTCACTGTGAGATGCTATACTGCTTGTAGCATGAATTCATAT
>JAICIM010000628.1 GCA_025928885.1 Ktedonobacteraceae bacterium
AGAGGATAAACGGAGGAAAAGATTGCAACTTCCCTCTTCTCTCTCTATAATGCAGCAAGAAAGCTCCGGTAGGAAAATATATGACACAATCAGCACAATGGAATAATCGCGACGAGTATGGCTATCCAACGCGTCCCGCTTCAGGCCGCAAGCTGCGCAACATCGTCGTCCAGACCAGCAAACGCCTCTTGCTTGCTACGATCTATGGAGCGATGAGTGTTGTTGGGGCCGGGCTGCGAACCAGGGACGCGGGCAAAAATGCTCAGCCGCTCGATCCGCAGCATTTTCACCCTCAACGTATCCTGGTGATTCGGATGGATCTAATCGGCGATCTCACCCTCTCGCTCGTAGTGGTCAGGACGCTCAAACGGGCCTATCCAGAGGCAGAGATTGATCTACTGGCTATCCCATCAAGCGCACCGATCGCGACCGCCGATCCCGATCTGACCAACATTATCAGCTACAACCCTAATATATGGCGACGGCCCCAGGCGTTGTTTCAGGGCAAGAACTGGCGAGAAGCCCTGGCTCTGCGCAAACGCCTCCACGAGCGGCACTACGATCTCGCTATCAACGTCTTTGGCCCCTGGGCGGCTATTCTGGCGGTTCTCAGCGGTGCGCCACGCCGTCTTGGCTTTGGCAAAGAGAGCTATCCCGGCTTTATGACCGATAGTGTGCCGGGCAAGCATTGGGACACGCACGACCATAAACATGAGGTCGATTACTGTCTGGAACTGGCGCAGGCAGCTGGAGCCACTATTGAACCGGGCGATCGCGTGCCGCAGCTCTTTGTCGCTCCCCAGGCCAGCCAGCAGATCGAACACCTGCTGCAACAGGAGGGATGGAACGCAGAGCAGCCACTGATCGCCTGCCACGTCAGTTCCAACAATGGACAGTCGAAACGCTGGCCGATCCCCTATTGGGCAAAGCTGATGGATCGTTTGATCCGTGAAAATGGGGCAAACGTGGTGCTCACAGGTGCGCAGGTCGATCTCCCCTTGATTGAGCGAATCACACAACGCATGCAGGAGCAGCCTATCGTGCTGGCGGGAAAAACGAGCCTGCCGCAGCTTGCAGCGCTCTTGCAGCGAGCCGATCTCCTGATCAGCGGAGATAGCGGTCCCATGCATATCGGGGCAGCCGTTGGCACGCCGCTCATCGCTATTCACGGCCCTACCGATCCAGCACTCAGCGGCCCGGTTAGCCCAAAAGCAACGATTTTGCGTAGTGATATCTGGTGCAGCCCGTGTTACAATGCCAGAGGACCGGCTGACTGTCGTTTCTTTACTACACAATGTATGAAAGACATTACGCCGGATCAGGTCTTTACCGTCGTGCAGGAAAAGTTGCCAGGCACACATGCCAGCGTGCAGACAAAGGATACATAAGCATGCCAAACATCCTACAACACCTGAATGATCCAGCCTTGCCAGCAGCGATGGAGCGCAATTTCGCCGAAGAGATGCTCAGTTTCGGGTATGGCCTACCCGAAGGTGAGGTCCACGAAGATGACGAACTGCTCTGGTTTTTCACGGGTCGTCCACACCTCAATGGCGTCTTGCTGGCACGCTTTGCTCAGGATGATACAGCCTACATCAATACAAAGATCACGGAGACGCTGGCATATTTCAAGGAGCGGCGGGTTGATGTTGGTTGGTCCGTTGGTCCCTCCAGCAATCCGGCGGATCTGGCGGCACATCTGGAAGAGCATGGCTTCGTGTATGCTATCGATACGATCGGTCTGGCCGTCGAAATCCAGCATATCCAGACGAGCGTACCAACCTCATCAGATCTTGATGTACGCGAGGCGTTAGATGGTGAGACGCTGCTGCACTTGCGCGATATCGAGATGCAGGGCTTCGACGGCACACAGGAGATTGCTCAGGGCTACTACGATACCTATATGCAGATCGGCTTTGGCAACAACCGTCCCTGGCACCACTATATCGGCTATCTGAATGAGAAGCCGGTGGCAATCACCTCGCTGCTCCTCCACTCAGACGTTGCTGGCATCTATGGGGTCGCGACGCTGCCAGAAGCACGCAGACAGGGCATCGGGGCGACCATGACACTACACGCTATTCAGGAAGCTAAGAGATGTGGGTATGGCATTGCGATGCTTTCGCCCTCTGAAATGAGCCAGGGGATTTACGAGCGGATCGGTTTTCAGGAACGTTGTAGAATTTCGCATTATGGATGGTCTTTTGTTTCATGAATGCACACACACCTCTTGCCCTGCCAGCAACCACGCACATTCTTGTGGTGAAGATGGCGGGAATCGGCGATCTCTTGCTGGCGACACCGGCCCTGCGAGCACTCCGCGAGAGCTATCCCCAGGCACGCATCGACCTGCTGGTGACACCTGATTCGGCGGGACTGCTCAACGGCTGGTCGGTTATTGATAACATCATCGTGCTGGACAAATATCTTTTCGACCATCCGAAGCAGCTCCTCACCCATCCAGAAAACGCCCTGCGCCTGACTGCCCTGTGGCGAACCTTACGCGCAGGTCGCTACGATGCGGTGCTGCTCCTGCACCATCTGACGCTCTTTTTCGGTCGTTTGAAACACCAGGCCCTGATGCGAGCGACCGGAGCAAAATGGCGCGTCGGGCTGGATAACGGCCACGGCTGGTTTCTCAACAGGCGCGTCAAAGATAGCGGCTTTGGCGCAATGCACGAGGCCGAATATGCGCTGGCGGTTGCCGGAGCGGTCGGCGCAACGACACACAATCGGCGCTTAGAGGTGCCGTTAAGCGAAAAAGAGCGTGCTACGGCGCGGCAACTGGTCTATGGCGATCAGGCGCCGGAGAGCGTGCAACAGCCGATTATCGCCATGCATCCAGGGAGCGGCGGCTATAGCACGGCCCGTCGCTGGGAGCCTGAGCGCTTCGCCCGGCTTGCCGATACGCTCTTCCACGATGTCGGCGGTCAACTGCTCCTTATGGGTGGACCGGAGGAGGCCGATCTTCATCAGCAGATCATTGCCATGATGCGCTCTGATATGCCTGTACGCAGTCTCGCGGGCAAAGGTTCGATCAAGGTGGCGGCGGCGGTCCTGGAACTGGTTGATCTTTTTGTCGGCAACGATGCAGGGTTGATGCACCTCGCCGTTGCAGCGGGCGCACCAACGGTCGCCATCTTTGGCCTGACA
The DNA here is from genome assembly GCA_025928885.1 of Ktedonobacteraceae bacterium. Lineage (GTDB taxonomy): Bacteria > Chloroflexota > Ktedonobacteria > Ktedonobacterales > Ktedonobacteraceae > JAICIM01. The sequence continues at coordinate 3,154 of JAICIM010000628.1, forward strand.
AACCATAAAGCCTGGGGACCATATACGGGGGGAAGAGACGAGCAACGCGCCGCCGTCGTGCGCCTCGATCTCCCCTGCATGCCCTGCTTCTATAGCGGCCACCTGCTCGGCACCCCCGAAGGCTGCGCGACCCGCGATTGTCTGGCACTGCTGGATGTTGATCCGGTTGCGGTGGCAGCTCGTCGGATGTTACGCGAAACTGGAAAATGGGAATCACGTGAGAACACCGCCTCACATGATGGGTAAACTATTCATTGCGATAAAATTGTAGTTTGGGACAATTCTTCATCAGGCTCCCTTCTTCAACTCAACAATTTGAATGAGATTGCCATTGGTATCGTCAAAGACAGCCGTCATCGGTCCATCCTGGCTGAACGGCTCCTGGGTAAATGTCACCCCCAACTTCTGTAGGCGCTCATACTCAGCTTGAATATCATCAACAGCAAACGAGGTGATGGGAATGCCATCTTCCGCTAATGCTTCGCGCAAGGCTTTCATAGCAGGATAGTCTGCGTTTGGCTCCAGCAAGAGTTCCGGGCCATCAAGATCTTCTGGAGCAACGACGGTAATAAAGCGTGCTCCTCCACCTAATTCGATATCCCGCTTCTTTTGAAATCCCAGTATTTCCGTGTAAAAGGAAAGGGCCTGATTGTAGTCAGCTACAGGAATGCTCGTGATGTAAATCCTCATGCGTCCTCCTTCTTGTTCTCTCCCCAACGCTGTTGAATAGCACGTAAGGGCGAGGTGTTGATGTAATGGAACTTGTATCGTCCCTGTCGTTTAACCGTCACCAAATTGGCGGCCTCCAGAACCGCCAGATGTTGCGATATCGCTTGCCTTGTTGAGGCTATTCGGTGACGCAGAAGCAAGCGCGAACACAGCTCGAACAATGTCTGCCCATCGTGCGCAGAAAGTTCATCGAGAATCTTTCTTCTGGTCGGATCTGCAAGCGC
>JAICIM010000651.1 GCA_025928885.1 Ktedonobacteraceae bacterium
GCGCCAGGGCTTCATGCAACAATTGCTGATGTTCTGGCGCGTTGAGCCAGCGACTTACCCCCGATGGATGCGGTAACGGCAGGAAAAAGATGCCGTCGCGCTCCTGATAGGTGCCGATGATCTCCTCCAACCGTCCCTTCCCAAAATAAGCCTCAATCGCCATGCTGCCCACCAGCAACACCACTTTTGGTTGCACCAGCCGCAGTTCTGCTTCGAGATAGGGGCGGCAGAGTGCCATCTCCTGCGGTGAGGGGCGACGATCACCGCTCCCGCGCGGATTCTTGCCTGGATCGCAGCGGGTGAGCGAACTGAGATAGGTGTGCTCGTGCAGATAGCCAGGGGGAAAGCCTGCCTGCTCAAGCCACTTTTGCAAGATGCGTCCCCCCGGTCCACTGAACGGCCTGTCCTGCGTGACGGAACGATGGCCGGGAGCCTGCCCGATTACAAACAGCCGATCCTCCACCTCTCCGCTGACAATCGGGTGCGCTCTGGCTATATAGCCATGCTCCTGGCAGAGGCGACAGGCAAGGAGGCGCTGTTGCAGAAGAGCCAGCTCGTGAGCATTCTCTGCCAGCGATATATTATCCGTGGTTTTCTGCATGCTCTGCTGGTTCTACCTGACTGGGATGATGATAGACACCGCCCAGGTGGCGGTATTGCGCCTTGTAATAAACGAGTGGGGGGATATCGTCGCTCGACCCATTCATGCTGGCGGGCGGTAATGTCGAAATTGCCTGATCCGTCTCTTCGGCGAAGATCGCGTGTTCTCCCATGCCCATTGCCACCACCTGACCAAGAAAAATCGCATGGTCCCCGCCCGGATATTCGGCTGTCATACGTGCGTCGATAAAAGCCAGCGAGCCGTCGAGAATGGGTACTCCTGTAACTGCGGTGTGGTAGGAGGCGTGGCAAAAGCGGTCAAACCGCTCCTCAGAATGCGTCGAGAAGCAGCGCGAAAGATGTTCTTGCTCGGCAGTGAGCATATTTACGGCGAAGGACTGGCTTGCGCGAATGAGCGGGATGGCCTGGCTGTTGAGATCAACACAAACAAGTATCAGCGGCGGAGTAAGCGATACGGAACAAAACGCGTTTACCGTCAATCCCGCTAATATTCCCTCATGTTTGGTTGTGACTACTGTAACGCCAGTCGCAAAGCGACCCATCACCTGTCGAAAGAAATCTTTCTCAATTGCCATTGATTAGTCCTTTGAATAGCGCTCCCTTTCCTCACTTGCTAATAATTTGTAAGGAGCGACCTTGTTTTACTCTGTAGTATCGTCCGTAAATGTATACCATGTCAACTGACCATTTGGACAGGCTTACACCCATCGCGCACCCTTCCCGCTTCAACTGCGACCATTTACTGCTCTCATCTCATCCTTTTAAGGCACCACTAGTTAGACCGCGTACGATAAAGCGCTGAGTGGCAAGCGCAAGGATCAGGATTGGCAGGGTGATAACCACAGCTGCCGCCATCAGGCCGCCCCAATCGATTTGTGCGTACGAGATAAAGTTGTAGATGGCAACTGGTAGCGTTTTTGTGCGCTCGGTGGCGAGAACGATGGAAAACATGAAGTTGTTCCAGGAATAGATAAAAGCCAGCAGCGAGGCAGAAATGATGCCCGGGCCGGACAGAGGCAGGATTATGCGAATGAACGTTACCAGGATCGAGCTGCCATCGACGCGAGCCGCTTCATCAAGCTCGACTGGGATAGCTTCAAAGAAGGGGACCATCACCCAGACGATAAAGGGCAGGCCCACCAGCATATGGCTCAAGATGAGAGCTGCATAGGTATCGACCATATGGATCTGACGAAACAGGATAAACCAGGGGATGAGAAAGGTAATTCCTGGCACCATACGTCCCATCAGGATAGCGATTGCCAGGCCGTTTTGTCGATAGCGAGCAATCGAGTAGGCGGCGGGCAAGCCCAGCAGCAGGCCAAACAGCGTGGAGCCTGCTGCAATGAGGAAGCTGTTGCCGAAGAAATCGAGAAAGCTTTGCGAGACGAAAACGTTGACGTAATTGGCAAGCGTTGGCACAAAAATGAGGTCTGGCGGTACTTTGCTGATGCCGAGCGCCGTTTTAAACGAATTGAGGATCATCCAGAAAAACGGGAGCAGAAAGAGGATCAGGACGATAACGCGCAGAACCTCATAGATAATTTGCGACACGGCTCGACGGCGGGGCTGCCGTGTGGCTCTGGCAGGTGTTTTTGTCTCCTGGCGTGCTGGCTCTATTCCAATCATATTATACGGCCCAGACCCTTCGTGTATAAGTGACCAGCAAGGTCAATCCAACAACGATAGCGAAAAAGACGACGAGGAGCGATGATGCGTAGCCGAAATTGTAGTAGCTGAACGCTTGCTGATAGGTGTAGATATTCAGCGTTTCCGAACTATAATTTGGGCCGCCACCGGTCATCGTATAGATAATGTCAAATGTCTTGAGGGCATCGATGAGGCGCAACAGTCCGGCCACAGTAATTGTGGGCCAGAGCAGCGGCAGGGTGACGCGCCAGAGCAGCTGCCAGGGCGAGGCACCATCAACTTTTGCCGCCTCAATGGGGTCGCTCGGCAGACTCGCCAGACCCGCCAGCGTAATCAGCGTGACCATCGGCGTCCATTCCCAGACATCGACCAGCACCAGCGCCGGGATTGAGGTCATCGAGCTGGCGATCCACAATTGCCCCGGCAGGTGGAGCATTTGCAAGATGTAGTTTGCCACGCCGACCGTTGGTTCATAGACCAGCATCCAGACCATTGCAATCGCGACAGGGGTCGCCATCATCGGCAATAAAAAGATGGCGTTGACGATATTGCGTCCCCGGCTGTCGCGATGCAGCAATAGTGCAATGGCGACGCCCAGCACCACCTCCAGAACAACGGTGAGCGCCGTAAAGTAGAAGGTGTGGAGGATGGAACTGAGAAAACGCGAATCATGCAGCAGCCCGCCGTAATTTGCTAGCCCTATATAGTTGACTGCCGTTCCAGTGTCCAGGCTCCAATCCGTCAGGCTGTTGCGCACGGTATACAGGATGGGAAACACCATCATGACTGCAATGAAGATAATGGCGGGCAGGGGAAAGAGCCATCGGCTGTAGCGATCAGAGACCAGAATATTCCGTCGCACTATTTATGCACTCCTTTGTTCGGTGGAAACAATAGAGCAGAGCTGGTTGATTGGTTCCACCAGCTCTGTATATGTTGTGTCTTATTTAAACTCTTTATCGAGGATTGCCTGGAATTGCGTATTGGCCTGTTGTGCGCTGGCGTTGATATCTTTGCCCTCGATAGCGACCACAATCACCGTACCGATGATATCGCGTGCCTCACCGACCTGGACCACAACGGGGCGATCATATTGTTTGCCCCCTGTCTCGGACTGTGCTGCGGCCAGCCAGTCTTTCGGAAATTTATCGACGCCACCTTTCATCGTGTAGACGGAGGCGCGAGCGCTGGGGACGGCTCCGTTGCCCTGTGTTTTCAGCGTAATCTCTTTGCTGGTGGCCCATTTGATAAATTCCCAGGCGGCATCTTTATTGGGGGCGTTGCTGCTGATTGCCAGGCCCCACGAACAGACGCTATAGGGGGTTGATCCAGCCGGGCCACTGGGGAAGGGAGCAACACCCGTTTTGTCGGCGACCTGTGATTTGGTTGGATCGAGCAGATTCTCATAGATTGAATCGGCGTCGGTGTAGAGAGCGGCCTTGCCCTGTCCGAAGATCGCAACCGCTTGCGGCCATGACATATTTAACACTCCCGGCGGTCCATAGTTATGGAGCAGATCGCCATAGAGCTTGAAGGCAGCAAGCGCTGCTGGCGTGTTGAGCGTGGCTTTGTGGGTTTGGGGATCGAACCAGTCTCCACCAAGATTATAGAGGAAGC
>JAICIM010000334.1 GCA_025928885.1 Ktedonobacteraceae bacterium
ACTACGACATCTTTTTCCACCCCAAACAGTTCTCCTGATTTCATCTGCTTGTCAGAGCTGGAAATGATCAGTATACTTTAGAGAGATACACTCCCAAAGCGGCTTGCTCCTTTTCAGGACGCTATTGTTGCCTATATGAAAAAGGGGATCTGAATGGAGATTACAGAACCGCCAGAAGATGCCTCAGCCTCTCTTGCTCATAGCAACTTGCGCCCGATCACGCTCTTTGACCAGGTTAATATTAATATTTTCTGGTTAGCCTGCCAGTTTCATTGGCAGGCGCTTCAAGCCATCGTCATTCCCAGCATGGTGGCACATTTCCTCGATCCTCGCTTCAAAGCCATCAACCTCTCAACCGTTGTCACGCTGGGGACAATCGTTGCCTTCATCGTCAATCCATTGGTGGGAGCGATTTCCGACTACGCGACATTTCGTATGGGGAGAAGACGCCCATTTATGATCGTCGGCACCATCTTCAACGTTATCGTGCTGGTCGTCTTTGCATTTTCACCTTCATGGTTCCCTCCTGGCCTGCTACTCCTCGCCTTCACGCTTCTCTTTCTTCTGCTACAGTTCACCAACAATGTGGCAAACGCTCCCTGGAGCGCAATCATTGCTGATAAAGTTCCACCCCATCAACGTGGCCTCTGTTCTGGTTTTAACGGCCTTTTTAACCTGTTAGGAACCGCCCTCGGCTCTATCGTGGCTGGTGCGCTATTAGGTGGCGAACTATCCATGCCAGCGTATCGCAACGCCGTTGTGCAGATCTTTCTGCTCATCGCCCTCGTGCAAATAGTTTTTGTGGCTTATACCGTCATCACCGTCAAAGAGACGCCATTACCCACAAGCCAGCACCAGGTATTGCACCTCAGCGCCTTTGTCAGAAGATTGTTCTTTCACCCAGCTCGCTATCCCGATCTTTCCTGGGTGCTCCTGGCTCGCTTCCTGGTGATGATGGGCATCTGGAGCGTTTTCTACTTTCTGGTCTATTTCTTTACCGACGTGCTGGGCGGCCCCGGAGTGAAGACTATCCTGTTCAACACGCCCTTTACTGGAGAAGAATTTAACGGTGTGCTTTTTCAGCCAATTCTGCTGGTGGCATCGCTGCCAACATCACTAGTTGCCGGCTGGGCCTCAGATCGGTGGGGACGCAAGGGAATGGTTTATCTCTCAGGCGCGATGATGGCGCTGGTCTGCCTGATCTTTATTCTCTTCCCCAATCAGTATATTGCGCTTATTGGAGGCGCATGTTTCGGGATCGCATATGGAGCTTATAGCAGCGTCGATTGGGCATTGATCGCTGATGTGCTGCCACCCACCAACGAAGCTGGTAAATTCCTGGGCATCTGGACCGCGATGGGCATTCTACCACAGGTCATTGGCATCATTATCGGTGGCATCTTGCTCCAGAGCCTGCAAGGTCTTCCCCATCACTTCGGCTACACTATCCTTTTCCTGCTGACCGTCTTCTATTGCACGTCTGGAACGATCATTATCGCTAAAGTAAAAGGGATTAGATAAATACAGTGTAGCGCCTGATGGCAAGAGCGTTCTTGCATCTATTTACAAGAACGCTCTTTCTCATTTTTTCAAGATATTGCCCTATTGATTGACTGATACCTACTCTATTGAAGAGATATGCAATCAATCAACAGGCACAACCGGACCAGTTATTTGACCGATCCCTCGTAGATACCCATAATCGTACCCAGGAACTTGATGGCATCTTCTTTTTTGCGCTGGAACGAGTTGCGGCCAATAATGGAACCGAAGCCGCCACCATCGCGGATCGCACGAGCCTCATCGAAGACCTGATCGTCGGCTGCGGTTGCACCACCGGAGAAGATCACAATGCGGCGGCCATCAAACGAACTTTGCACCACGTTGCGAACGCGATCTGCCATCGTGGAAACAGGGATCTCATACTTCTGATAGACCTTCTGCGCCTCCGGCAATTCAACTCTCGCGCTGGGCAGCTTCACCTTAATGACATGTGCGCCCAACTGAGCGGCGATCTGCGCGGCGTAAGTCACTACGTCCACAGAGGTCTCACCCTCTTTGCTCAAGGAACCGCCACGAGGATAGGACCAGACCACAACAGCCAGACCAGCCTCTTTCGCCTGCAAGGTCAGATCGCGCAACTGCTCATAGATGGTGGTGCGCTCCGACGATCCGGGGTAGATAGTAAAGCCAACAGCGACGCACCCGAGGCGCAGCGCATCTTCAACGCCTGCCGTAACAGCGGAGATCGGATCGCGCTCATCATTAAGAACATCGTGGTTATTGCATTTCAGGATCAGAGGAATATCACCTGCAAAGTCGGCAGCACCGGCCTCAAGGAAGCCCAGAGGAGCTGCATAGGCGTTACAGCCCGACTCGATAGCCAGTTGGAAATGGTAGCGAGGATCATAACCGGCAGGATTGGGGGCAAAGCTGCGTGCCGGGCCATGCTCGAAGCCCTGGTCCACAGGCAGGATGACCATCTTTCCAGTACCAGCCAGGCGGCCATGATTAAGCATGCGAGCAAGATTGGTGCGTACACCAGGGTTTTCGCTGGAATACCAGCTGAGGATTTCTCGAATACGATCGTTCATCTTTCGTTCCTTTACTTCTTCTTTACATCACTATCCCACCTTCCCTCACAATGCCTTGTATGCATCCAGAGAACACGTGGTGATAGAAATAAGCAGCCACTATCTATTTAGAAAACGCCTGCCACAGGCAATAAGATACGAAGGAGCATCGGCTTTCCTTCAGATTGCGCTGCGTGCCGGGTTGACGGCTCGACGGCTCGTAAGACTGTTGATCCTTATCATAAAAGAGGCCAGCCACCGCAAACACGTATACAACTTTGCCACTCCACATAGTTTATATTTTAAGAGGACAATCAAACGTGTTCCTGTCTATTGCTAACTCCTGGAGGCCCTTCTTTCACCGCTGATAGTGTACCACAGCCGGGAGGTTCTCACAAGGAAATAGCAGCCGGGAAGAGCTGGGAACATGTAACAAGAGCATAACAAACGATAGCCCAACAATAGAGACTGGTACAGATGCAGTCACGAGACGTATGCTGTTACTTTACACAAATTGGCACGTCTCTATACCATGATAACGAGGAATCAGCTTCCATAAGGAAAAGCGCAACTATACAAGTGGCCTCTATAAGGAGAATATTATGAACGGAGCCAGCTTCGACTTTATCGCGCAAGAGCTATTAAAACAAAAATATGTCATGGAGAAGCTGTTAGAAGAGAATCGTGAATTGCGGCGTCAAATTGCACAATTGCGTGCCGGTCACGGAATTTTTGTGGAAATCGGTGGACAGCGGATAGCACTCAACCTCCTTCTAGAGGGTGCAGCACCAGCAACACCAGCACAACGCCTTGCACCAGCTGCCCGGCAGCACACACCTGTACCATCTGCACCTGTGGCTCGCCAACATACACCCGTACCACCTGTACCAGTGGCTAAGCACACACCTGTACCATCTGCCATAGAGCCAACTGTCGTCGCATCTCAAACTGAAGAGAATGCGGATCTCTCGCAGCCCACAGACCCACGCCTGCCGGTTGTGCCAAAGCCAGCCACAACGCCCCCACAAAAACAGGGAAACGAGAAGAAAGCACCCTCAACCTTCCTGGAAGAAATGATGGTTGACGAATTCTCAGCCGCAATGACTAATCAAACAGCAGTATGGACGGGACCAGCCAAACAAGCAGATATCACAGACGATGAGGAGAAGGCCACATTACGCAAACAGTTGATGGGCAGCTTCCTACTAGAATAAGACAATCTTTGCAAAACATCTCAATGCCAACAATGAGATTTGCAATATACTCTATAACAAGATGAAGAGGCGCAACATGCGCCTCTTCACTTTTATTGAAGCTGGAAGGGAATGCTGGACTGTTGTGAACCAGAAATTGAAGGGGTCGCGAGAAAGATCAGCGAAAAATCGGTACTTCCCTGCGGAACCAGGAAGGCACATGCTCCAGTCACTCCTGCCTGTCCTTTATTAATTACCACTGGCACGGTAATATCCCCAGTCGGTGCAGAGGTGACATCACCAGCCTTCAGACGCAGGTAATCGACCGGACTCCCATAAAAGTCTTGCGCCGAGGTATTGTCAACTTTTAATGAAACGACGACATAGATCATCCCTTTTTCCGCATGCTTCCCATCATAGCTCCAACGCACAGAGGCACTGGTCAAGGTCCAGGATAATCCGGTATAGGTGGTCTGCTTGTTGACCGTCACGGTCTTTGGCTGGTATTTACTCACATCAGCATTTGTCTGCAACGGTATCTGCATCTGCGCTTCGGTATCCGTGCCAACCTGTAACACCATATTGGCAACACTCAAATCTGTGGAGGCGGGAAAATCGATCCAGTTTTGACGATTGGTAGAGGCATCGGTGACCGTGCCGTTCTTCGCCGTGATGGGCGCAACAATCGTTCCATCTGGCAGGGTCAGGCGCATCACATCACTATAACTATAATACGCAGCTTTTGTACCATCTTGCTCTTCTTTAAAGTCGATTCTGACCACGCCCGGTTTGGAAGGCGCAACTCCATCAGAGAAACTCGCCGCTTGTTTTGCATCGAGCAGGGTAATTTTCACATCGGAATAAATGAATGCAAGAGGTCGAGAACCGCTTAGGGATGTCGTTTTGATGGGAGCGGGAGTAGGAGTGCTGTCAGCAGTAGTGCCGCTATTGGAGCTTTGAGTAGAGCTTGTATTTCCGCTGGAAGGGCTATTCGCTACCCCTTTCAGCCAGTTATAGCCAAGATAGCTCGCCCCTCCACAAAGCAAGAGAACGACGAGAATAACAGACAGCAGGCCACAGCCAATCTGTCTCATCACACTTTTGCTGGAGTCCTTGACAGGAGGTCCAGTATAATAAGATGGCGCTTGCTGCGGAAACGATGGTGGAGGTGGCGGCGGTGGCGTCGCAGGTATGGTGCCATCATTCTGGGTGGAGGAGGACCAACCCTCCATTGACGGAGGACGCTCGGTGCGTTGCTGTGCGCCAGGATCAATGACGGTGCCACAATTAGCACAAAAGCGTTGTGAAGGTGCGAGCGGGGCGCGACAGTTTGGGCAGTAGCTTCCAGGATGCTGTGACATATATCCCCCTGATCAAAAAGATTGTTCGGATACCGCTAGCAGTGGAATAATTTTTCATGAGAGATCAGTACGCGAACCATCTTGCTGAGATGATATTACAATAAACGCTCGCCTGGTTGCATTTTGAGCCACGATCTCTGCCGCCAACGAAAACAGGCCCGGAAGAAGTTCCGAGCCTGCCTGTTTGCTGCTCTATTTAAAACGTTTTCACCATCGCCTGATAGAAATCGGCGATATTGGGGGTTCCCAGGCCAGTAGAGTAGTCCCAGCCTGGCGTTGCTGGATAGTAGAGGTTATTGCCTCGCGTCACATCAAAGTACGGATGCAACCCATTGCTATTGTTGGCAACCTGATAAAAGATGGACGGCGAATAGCCAAATTGACGTACCTGTTTCAGCAATCCCTGATTGACCAGAGCAAGGCCAGTAGCCCAGATAGGGGCGGCAGCACTGGTTCCACCGACAGCTCCCCACTGTCCTCTAAAGTAGACGGCCAGAGCATACGCAGCGGCTGACACATCGGGCAACTGACGCGCTCCACTCGTATACTTATTACTGACGCCAGCAGCATTTTGCCACTGCGGACGCTTAAAGACAACGCTATTGCCACCACCGCTACCCCACTGATTCTTACAGCTCGAACGCTGCGAACCATCGGACCACACTTCCTCTTGCGTACGCTGCCGATTGCCATTCACCGCCAGCAACGTGCCGCCAACCGATGTGGCCCAGGGATCACTGGCAGGAAAGCTCACCGCCAGCTTGCCATACACGCGACTGGTAAATGCACCACAGTCGCCGCTCGCAACAAAGACTGTCATATGCTCTACGCGTGTCAATTGCTGAATACTGCTATCAATAGCACGCATATCCTCCGATGTAATTTCCTGTTCAGCTGCGCCCAGACTGATGCTCACAACGCTCCCAGCATTCGCGTTATTCACATTGTCATCGGCTATCTGCTGGAGCATATCATTGACCTGCCCCCAGATATCCCCATCCGCATTGCCATCCGTCTGATAGACCATGATATTTGCTGAACGCGCCAATCCAGCCGCCATTTGAATATCCAGGGTAGATTCACCGGCGGCCTCGCTGGGTTTGCCATCAATATTAATGGTAGAAAGACGGCCTTTGAACTGGATACAGTCAAAGTAGTTTTGCACATCGCTGCGATACGAGCCATCGATCTCGACCAGATTGATCGTCATGTTTTCGCCATGTAGCCCCTGATTCCAGAGCTTATCAAAGCCGTACGCGCCAGCCACATCGCGCGGGAACAGCGTTTGATCCGGTGGGGAACAATCCTGAGCAGGCTGCTGCTGATTGAACGGCACAAACGAGGAGAGGGCATGAATAGGTTTGCTGCTATAGTTATCCAGCCCGGTGATTGCATCGATATAATTCGCCAGGAATTGTGGCACTTTGGGCGGCGTCGCGGGAGCGTAGAACGTCCGACCATTATACTTGTGAATAACAAACTTTGTTTGCAGCAGTTTGGCGAGCGTGCTGGCTTTCGCATCGACCGCCAGATGTGTACGTAACTTGCTCAGCTTGAGTGATATCCCCTGAGTACTGAAGAAATCCTTGATCTTCTGATACGTGGCATCATCGACACCAAGCTTCTTTGCAAACGTCTCCAGATGAGAAGGCTGCCCTGGCTGTATTTTCTGTTGCTCCGCCTGCTTCAAGAGATTGGGATTAACCTTGAAGGTAATGCGGACAGCCAATTTTGTAGTATCAGGCAACGGTCCCACGACAGGAGAATTTAAGGCATCTGATGGGATGCCAAGATCGATCGTTGTAAATTGTACAGCATTGGCAGGGCCGGAACAGGCGGCCAATGGAAAGATTAAAAGCATAAGGCCAAACATAGCCACCACCGCCCGACCGGTCATCGAGCGAAATGTGCTATGAAGTGCAGTGTGTAGCGCAGACATCTTTATTCCCTCCAATACAAGGTCCACGTCACGTGTATCCTGAATATGATGTGACCAGCAAAGACCCCGAAAAAGCACAGATGATAGCTATGCCTTCTTGTATCACGGGCCACTTACCAGAATCAGTTCAACCGGGCGTAGGGAATAATCAGGAGGAAAGAATATGGGAAGGCATGAGCACGCCCGCTAGAGCATGCTCATACTTTTTGCAAATGCTTATTTAGACACTCTTAGAAATGGCAAGGTACAGGTTGGGCAAATTGGGAGAGCCGAGACCTGTCGGATAATCCCAACCAGCGGTGGCTGAATAGTAGAGGTTGTTGCCCTTTGTGACATCATAAAGGGGATGCATTGATCCCTGCGTGTTTTGAATCTGGTAGAACAGATCGTTACCATAGACGTAGACCTGTTTATCCTGGATCAATCCCTGGTTCATCAAGATCATACCAGAGGCCCAGATAGGTGCGGCGGCGCTTGTACCACCAACGATGATCCATTGTCCCTCGAAGTAGACGGCCAGATTATAGGCCACCGCCGAAACATCCGGGATCTGGCGCATATTATTTGAGTAGCGATTTTTCACGCCCGCTGCCTGCTGCCAGGAGGGTTTGTTGAAAATGACACTGAGGCCACCACCCGTTCCCCACTGATTCTCACATTTGGACTTGTCGGCGCCATCGGACCACGCCATCTCGCCGACGCGCTGCCCCTGCCCATTCACGCCCAGGATGGTACCGCCAACTGCCACTACTGATGGATC
>JAICIM010000515.1 GCA_025928885.1 Ktedonobacteraceae bacterium
CGCATCTATGACAAGGAGAATCAGCGCGAGGTCTTGCCAGAGGGGAGGCTTGCCAACCAGTTCCAGGCGTTTGAGGATCGTCCGATGTTCTGGGATGCCTGGGATGTCGATATCTTTTATGACGACAAACAATGGTTGGCCGCGCCCGCAAGCTCGATCCGCGTTGTTGAGAGTGGTCCATTGCGGGCGACACTGGCAATCGAGCGGCGCATCCTGCACAGCAGCTACACGCAGCGCATCTCGTTGCAGTACAACAGTCCGCGCCTGGATATCGACACGACGATCGATTGGCGCGAGCGGCACGTGTTGCTCAAGGTGGCCTTCCCGGTCGAGGTGTTGACGCCAACCGCGACGTATGACATCCAGTGGGGCAACGTACAGCGACCAACGCACCGCAATACCAGCTGGGATTGGGCGCGATTCGAGACCTGTGCGCACAAGTGGGTTGATCTAAGCGAGGGCGATTACGGGGTGAGCGTGCTCAACGATTGCAAGTACGGGCATGATATCCGCGACAACGTGATACGGATCAGCCTGTTGCGCAGTCCGACGATGCCCGATCCCGAAGCGGACCAGGGCGAGCAGCGTTTCAGCTATAGCATGTTGCCGCACCAGGGAAGCTGGAACGAGCAGACGATCGCAGCCGCGTATGCGCTGAATGATCCGTTGCTGGTCTATCGGCCTGCTGAGGGGCGTGCCGCTGAGTCGCAGGCTGCCGCGCCGTTTATCAGCGTGAGTCGGCCCAACATCGTGATCGAGACAATCAAGCAGGCGGAGGATGGCAACGGGGTGATCGTGCGGTTGTACGAGAGCCAGCGCCAGCGCGGACCCGTCACGCTCTCGACCGGCTTTGCGCTGGCAGGTGCGCATCGGACGAACCTGTTAGAACAGAATGAAGAGGAGCTGGCTGTTGATGGGCAACAGGTCACGCTCTCGGTGCGTCCATACGAGATTGTGACGTTGCGGTTGCTCCCGGCGTAATGTTGGTATCCTTCCTTCGTACTTGAAGAAGAGATGGAAGGATACCAACATGGAGTGAACCCCTGAGACCGGTTCACTCCACTGGTCTTTCTCTTCCTGCCCTGCCGCCGAGGGAAGCAACGGGGAGTCTGTTGGCTAATAGCGTTGAGAACTATCTCCTTGCCCTGGATACCGGTGTTGTTCCCCACCCATCTGTTGCAGTGCAAGGGACGCCTGTTGTTCTGGAGTGAGTTCTGGTGGTTGTAAGGATTCGGTTTGAGCCTGTCGAGCTAACTCGGCCTGTTGAGCTAATTCAATCATTCGTGCCTGTTGATCCACCTCGGTCTGTCGAGCTGATTCAACCTCATTAAATCGTGTTATTTGTTCTCGTATGATTTGTTGCTGTTGTTGCTGATCGAATTTGTTCGACGCGTCAATGAAAGCTTCATATACTTCATTCCCCTCTCTTATCGCTTCCATTCGATACCGTGCCTCTCGTGCTCGTTTATCTACTTGTTTATCTAAAGGAGCCACAGGGAGTGTAGTATTGCTCGATCCCCCCTGTTCAAACCTGGCGGACCTCTCTTTATGTTCCCGGTTCAGCGCTTGCAGCCGGTCTCTGTATTGTTGCGTATCCGATGCGGCTGGATTTGACCAGGATGCTTCGGCACTCTGCTGTGCATACCATTGGTAGGTATCAGTTTGTTGTGAACTGCTTCCTGCGGGTGCATCTGAGGATCTTGGTATCTCAGGTCTTTTTTCGAATGGGTTAGTAGGCATTTTCTTTCTTTCCTTTCACTAAGCTCACTAAACATACGTGAATCACAATATACCTACAAAATAGAAGCAAATAAGAGGGATGTAGGGACAAAAAGCGCTGTATTGTCGTTTATTACGAGCATAAAAAGGGCAGATCTGCCCGAGAGATAGTGGCTCAGCTACGAGATAAGAGTTGAAGCCGCTAAGCCCGTTCCTACCCCGTTATCATCTATAACATTAGAACTTCTTGCCTATCTTCTAGCCCACCTATCACCATTCGTGTTATACTTAGCTTCAATAGTTCCACAGATCCTCCAGAAGAGTTGAGATGCAATTTCTCTATCGTTTAAATATGCTGGATCATACATATATCTATGAAGTTTGCCGCTTATTGTCTGGTGACACAAATTGGACGGTCGCCTTTAAGTAATACCTATCTTGCTTTTCCTACCGGTCAATCAGAATGCAAGGTGGTGATCAAGATCTTTCACGCTTCGTGTCTGGGGCCGGGTTATGAGGCGAGAGATTTTTTGCACGATGCGGCTCGTCTGCAACAACTGACCCATCCCTATCTCCTGCCAGTATTCGATGCCGGTATTGAGCAACAGCAGCCATTTATCGTCAGCCCGTATCTGCCGCACGGTTCGTTACGCGACCATCTGAGCACGGCTTCGCTCCCTTGCGGCTCGGTGGCCTTTACGTTGCGGCTGGGCATTCAGATCGGGCAGGCACTCAATTACTGTCACACCAACGATCTTCTGCACGGCCATCTTACGCCGGGCAATGTGCTTTTTGTGGACGATAAGACGGTGCAACTTGCTGATTTCGGCCTCGCGTCCCTCATCGATGAAAACATCTCTGGTGATCCGCTTCTATCTCATGCTGTAGGGTATCAAGCACCAGAACAGATTATGAAGCAGGTGAGTCGAAAAAGCGATCAATTCTCGCTTGGCTGTTTGCTCTATGAATTACTCACGGGTGTGCTCCCCACTGCTTCGTCTGACCCTCCGCTTGCCCCCTCTCTTCTGGCCCCGCATGTACCTGCATCATTAGATGCGGTGCTGCTCAGGGCGCTAGCCCTCAGGCCATCGGCTCGTTACAAAAGCGTAGCTCAGATGGTCGAAGCCCTGCAAGCAATTGCTGCTGCGGACGAGAATATGTGCGCTCCCCATTTTGATCTACAACCGCGCACAGATAGTAGTACTACTGCCCTTGATGCATCCATTGCCCGACCTGAATCTTCACAAGAGGGCCAGCTGATTTTCCCTTTCGCGCCAGAAGCATCGGTCAGGTATCGCCATAATCTTCCCCTGTTTGAGCTAGAGGACGACATGAATGGTCCAGGGGGGCCGAAGGCGCAGCAACACATCCTGGAAGAGCCAGAAGCAAACGAACAGACGCTACCCAATATATTGCATGGAAAAATCCAGGAGGCGTTCGTGCCAGTCCGGGCGACGGCTATGCCTGCTAAACCGCTGCTGCCGCTTCCTGCTGACGATGGTACAGGGAGGTCGCGAGAGGCTGCGCCAGCGCCGAAGCCCCTGTTGCGCCCCAGATGGCTGCTTCCGCTGCTCCTGGGGCAGCTTCTCCTTTCGGTTGTCCTGGGTGTCCTGGTTCATTATTCTTTGATGTCAGGCAACTATCTGACATGGAGGGCCAAACCTACAGTTCCGGCTCCGACGCTGACAGCGACGGCTCAACAACAAATGTATACGCAGGCGACGCGCGGGGTGCCTGTGCTTGACGATTCATTGATAGGGGAGAGCGAGAATCAGTGGGAAACAGGATTCATCGATGGTCAGGGTGCTCATAAAGACGGCTGCAACTTTACGAACGGTGTCTATCAGGCTACAGTTTCTGTCTCGGCATATGTTGTCGAGTGTATGGCTCAGACTACGAACTTTAGTAACTTTGCCTATCAGGTGGAGATGTCCGTCATCGCTGGCGATGGTGGTGGTCTGATCTTCCGCTCTACCAGCAAAACGGAATATCGCTTCCGCGTCGATGCCAGCGGCTACTACGATCTGGCAGGTTCCGCATCTGAAAATATTCACTACAATAAACCGGCGAGGCCGGTTCATACCGGCCTCAATCAGTGGAATCTGTTAACGGTTGTGGCAAAGAATAGCGATCTTTACCTGTATACAAACAGGCAACTGATCATGTATTGCCACGATTCTTCCTCCAGCAGCGGCACTATTGGCCTCTTTGCGGTCGATGTAGGGAATCCAACCACTGTACAATTCCGCAATGCGAAAGTGTGGAAGCTCTAATGGACTCGTTAGCAAACGAACTACAAGGACTGCAAATGCTTTACTCTTCGTACTCAGGTTGCTCTTGCCCCCGTCTACGTTGTCCAGGCTGTCTCTGCCGCGCAGCTCGCACGTTTTCCGCTTGGAGACCTTGCCACATCACAAAGCCTGGATCTCGTTCCGCCAACTGTTGCATACCTTGCTGTGCCAACCGTTCCTGCTCTTGTTGCGCTAGTGCCTCCATATAGGAAGCGCGTTGCGTTGGGTCGCCTCCATAGTGTCCGCCTGTTTGATCTCCATATCCGCCAGCCGGGTTGCCTTCATAGCTATCTTCTCCTCTGGTAACGACATCAGGCGAGCCATAGAAGCCTCCTACTTGTTGAGACCTACTTATCGTGTCCATCCGGTTAAGTCCACCGCCTGACACTGCCCCGTAACTATATCCCTCGCCCGCAGCGAAAGCCTGTGGGTTATAGGAGACAGGCTCTGGTTGGGATACCTCAGAGGTTGTTCCTGGCTGCATTCTTCCAAGTTGCTCAGTAAGTTCATCTATTTCCTTATTCATGCCTTCTAGTTTTGATTCGACCCACTTTGCATATGTTGCTTCATACGCACGATCACCACTCATTAGTCCTTTTCTTGCCCTTCTCTCCGGTGATTCTTTATATGCAAATCGTTTTCTCTCAGCTTTTTTCTGCTCTAATTGCATTTGTGCTCGAAGCGCTTCTGACCCCATTTCTGATGCTGAAGCTTCTGCTGATTGAGTTGTCCTTGATAATTCAGGAGGGAAGGGACCGGCACTCCCTGACGCCAAATCTCGTGTATATTGAACTTTGCTCTTGCCTTTATCTACTACGTTTTTATCCTTGTTTGATCGGTCCGTCACCTGTGGAGGCGGGGGGTAGTACTCTCCACCCTCTGGATGGAGCGATCCTTGTTGTGGGCGCAACCACTCATCTCCGCCACCGCCTTGTTTGATCTCTTTCTTTGAAGGAGCCTTTTTCTCCTTACCTTCTTTTTTAAATCTTTTAAACATTATATATCTTCTCCTTCTTTTTTCAAATCTTTCCAGTTTTATCTATATTTTCTCTAAAAAATCTTTATAGGGAAAGCCCATCGCTCAAACACCTCCTCAAGCTTTCCCAAAGGAACAGAGATGACCATTTGGTAGTTGTCATCTCTCATACAACCCAGGCCCTCGTCAGGCGTTCAA
>JAICIM010000522.1 GCA_025928885.1 Ktedonobacteraceae bacterium
CCCAGCGAGCCACGCCCGGCCCCTCCGCGCCTGGGCGGCGCCGTCTTAGCCCGCGCCCCCCCCCCGCCCCCCTCGCCGCTCTGTTGTCCCCCGCCCCCGGCCCCCCCCCCCCCCCCCCGACTACGAACTAAAAGATGATTTGACAAAATCTGTAAGGTGATATAAAATGACAATATAAAGAATAAGGCGAAAAGGAGGTGATTCCATGAGACGACGACCGGGACAGCCGGAGCGCAGAAACGAAGACGAGATGGCACGCATGCCGAAATATACGATTGGGATCGTCTCCCAGCTCTTGCAACTGCCTCCCCAGGTGCTGCGCCGCTATGAAGAGGCCGGACTGCTGGAGCCTGCTCGCCAATCAGGCAAGAATCGCCTCTATTCCGACTATGATATCTCCATCCTCGAAGAGATTGTTGAGCTGTCGAACGAGGGCATCAACGCCAACGGCATTCGCTATATTCTGCACATGCGCCAGGAAATACATGTGTTGCGCCGTCAGGTCGCACAGACGCACGAAAACCCGGATGATACACTACCCGCTACGGATCGCTAACATTCTTTCACCACTCCATTGAAAAATCTCCCCTTTATGGGAATATTTCTTCTCCTTCACCTGTTTTGATAAGTAGAAATGATTTGACGTTTGTTGAAAATATCACTTCACAAAATTTGTGAGATGATAGCGAAGAGAAACGGAAAGCCTGTGGCGAACGTGGGAAGAATGAAGGGCAGTACAGATGAAACCATGTTCTCCACTCTTTCCGACATGACGATGTTAGTAATAATTACCTCTTCAATAGATAAGGAGACAACTGTATGGCAAAGGTATTAGGAATCGACCTCGGCACCACAAACTCGGTGGTCGCGGTCATAGAAGCTGGCGAGCCAACGGTTTTAGAGAATAGCGAGGGCGCACGCATTACCCCCTCGATTGTCGCCATTACGAAAAGCGGCGAACGGCTCGTCGGTCAGGTTGCCAAACGGCAGGCCGTCACCAATCCAGAAAACACCGTCTTCTCGGTGAAGCGGCTCATGGGTCGCAGATATGATGATGCCGAAGTGCAGCGCACCATCAAAACAGCTCCCTACAAGATTACCCGCGCCGCGAATGGCGACGTGCGCATCGTCATGGGTGAGCATGAATATAGCCCGCCAGAAGTGTCGGCAATGATTTTGCAGAAGCTCAAGACCGATGCTGAGGCGCGATTGGGCGAAAAGATTACCCAGGCCGTCATCACCGTTCCAGCCTACTTTAACGATGCACAACGGCAGGCGACCAAAGATGCCGGTAAGATCGCGGGCCTGGAAGTGCTGCGTATCATCAACGAGCCGACAGCGGCCTCGCTGGCCTATGGTCTGGACAAGAAAACGGATCAGACAATTGCTGTCTATGACCTGGGCGGTGGCACCTTCGATATCTCCATCCTGCAAATTGGCGAGGGCATCTTCGAGGTGCAGGCGACCAACGGCGACACACATCTGGGCGGCGACGACTTCGATCAGCGCATCATCGATTGGTTGGTTGAAGAGTTCCGCAAAGAGCAGGGCATCGATCTGAGCAAAGATCGCATGGCTGTACAGCGTCTGAAAGAGGCAGCTGAGAAGGCCAAGATTGAACTCTCTTCGTCGCTGCAAACGGAGATCAACCTGCCGTTTATTACTGCCGACTCCAACGGGCCGAAACATCTGGTCATGACCCTGACGCGGGCGAAATTAGAGCAACTGGTGAACGATCTCATCGAGCGCACACGCGGACCGGTCATCAAGGCGTTAGAGGATGCGGGTGTGAAAGCATCCAGCGTTGATGAGGTGGTGCTGGTTGGCGGTCAGACGCGCATGCCAGCCGTCATGGAGATGGTGCGCAAACTCTTTGGCAAGGAGCCGCATAAGGGCGTCAATCCTGACGAGGTGGTGGCAGTTGGTGCCGCGATCCAGGCCGGTGTCCTGAAGGGCGATGTCAAAGACGTACTGCTACTCGACGTGACCCCGCTTTCGCTGGGCGTTGAGACGCTGGGCGGCGTCATGACGAAACTGATCGAGCGCAACTCCACGATCCCGACGCGTAAGAGCGAGCTGTTCTCTACTGCTGAGGACAACCAGCCAGCCGTTGAGGTTCATGTGCTTCAGGGCGAGCGCGAGTTTGCCCGCGACAATAAGAGCCTCGGCCACTTCCGCCTGGAAGGGATTGCTCCAGCTCCACGCGGCGTGCCACAGGTTGAGGTGACGTTTGATATCGATGCCAACGGCATTCTCGATGTGACCGCGCACGATAAAGCGACCGGGCGCGAGCAGAAAATCACCATCACGGCCTCCAGCGGCCTCTCCAAAGGCGAGATTGATCGCATGGTTCGTGAGGCGGAGCAGCACGCGCAGGAGGATCGGGAGCGCAAAGAGGAGATCGAGGTGCGCAACCGTGCCGATAGCCTGGCATATCAGGCAGAGCGCACGCTCAAAGATATGGGCGAGAAGATCACGGTTGGTCTACGCAGCGAGATTGAAGAGAAGATCAAAGCGGTCCGCGCTGCCATCGCCGCTCAAAACGTCACCAGTATGCAAAGCAGCATGAGCGACCTTGAGCAGGCCATGCAGCGGATTGGTCAGGAGATCTACGGCCAGCCCGGCGCAACCACAGACAGTGGTGAGCAACCCTCTCAGCCCTCTTCGGACACGAATACCGGTTCGGGCTACGTTGAGGGCGAGTACCGCGAGGTCTAAACCGCTAAGCGGCAAAGACCCTTCGTAGCCGCGCGACTTTATAGCGCATCTTCGTACAAGCGCGATAAAGTCGCGCCTGTACGAAGGGTCTTTCTCATCTTACAACGACAAAACGGGGATTTTAACCGATCAGGTTGGCGATCCGATCAACCTGCTCTATTTCGCTGCTCCAGGTGAAGAAGACGACCTCATCGGCCCCGATTGCTTCGAGGGCAGAGATGATGTCGCGAATCTGCTGCTCGGTTGTGAGCATCGTATTTGATTTGTACTCGTCGAAGGGCTTTGAAATCGCGTAATAGTCGAGGACGTTTTGCCGCCCCTGTCCGACGTGGCGCGTTTCGAGGGCGATATCGATCTGAGCAATGAGGCGAGGTCGCCCGGAGCGTCCAGCCTCTTGCCAACTGCGCTCAACGGCACGAAATGCCTGCTCAATGTTTGGAAGATCGTTTGCCGCCGTTACAAAGCCATCGCCATAGCGGGCAATACGCTCAAGTGCCTTTGGCGCGAACCCACTCAGTATAAGTTCGGGACCACCAGGCTGCACCGATTTGGGGCCGATCGGGGCCGCCGCTTCGCGCGGATCTCCAGCCCAGATGCGCTTCAGCTGTTCCAGCTGCCTCTCAAAGCGTTTGCCCCGATCTTTATAGACAACCTCAGCCGCGATATAGTCATCTTCTCGGCCTCCCAGGCCAAGCCCCAGCGAAAAGCGGCCATTGGAGAGGACATCGAGCGTGGCGCTCTCTTTCGCCAGGATCGCCGTATTGCGCACAGGCGTGATCAAAACTTCGGTCATCAAACGTACGCGACGAGTCACAGCAGCGACGGCGGCAAGCGTCGTCATAGGTTCAAAATTGGGGTAATCCAATCGATCGAGAATGCTCAAGGTTGAGAACGGCCCCCGATCGACCTGAGTGGCCCACTCAAACAATGGCTCCGCTGAAGAGATACTTGCAGGAATGCTAATTCCTACCTTCATGTATAAATTCTCCCGAATTGCTAGATCTTATTTTTGTGCTGTCAATATAGCATTTAACAATGGTGGCTCCAGGTACCGATGGCCTTAATGACAGGCTCCAGAGCCAGCCCCTTTGCCGTCAGATGGTAGGTGATGCGTACCGGGCGTCCGTTATGGACGCGGCGCTGAATCACCTCTGCACGTTCCAACTCCTTGAGACGCTCGGAGAGTACGCTCTCGCTGATACACTGAATGTGCTTACTTAGCTCAATAAACGATTGGGAGCGTGCAAGCAACTGGATAATAATCTGCAACGTCCAGCGTTTGCCAAGCAGACCCCACGCAACAAACGATGCGCCATCCGCATCCATCGCATCTGCTTCGAGCGATGATTCCTCATAATCATGAAGGGATTTCTCAAAAAGGCCCTCCTGTGATGAGACATTTGATAGTGCGTTCATAGTCATCTCCGTTCCGATCTCTGTGGGATCGAGCATGTGTTTCAGCAGCATCAGAACTATCTGACCTCCATCTTACGCGGAGATGGAAAGAAGCGCATGGGGAATATTACCCATATTGCCTGAAAATTGAGAAGGAAAAGAGGTTATACATTTCCAGGCTTAACATGGACAACCCCTTTTCCTTCACCAAAAACTACCATCCAACCATTTACACTGGCATGTGATCTCTTTTTCCCCATCTTAAAAAAGAGTATATACACCTTTTTGAGAAAAAAAAGTTATGCGCTGCCGATTTCCGCAAGCTGCGCCTGCAGGCGGGACAGGTCTGTCTGCAAGGCATTACACTCTGATGATCCCAGGCGAACCCGTACAACTTCTTGCGCCTGCTTCCAGTAAGGCAACGCCTGCGCGAGGCGCTCACAACCCTGCCCGGTTAAGGAAATGACGCGCACTCGTTTATCTTCGCCAGGAGAAACATCCACCAGCCTTTCTCTTTCCAACGGCTTTAAATTGCGGGCAAGCGTGGTCCGATCCAGCGCCAGCAGATCCGCCAGGCGAGTGAGCGGGACCGGCTGGGCAAGCGCAATCGCCACTAGCAGGCTGATCTGTGTCAAACGCAGGTTGGTAGGCTGTAAGTAGCTATCATACAATTGGGTCAGCAGGCGGGTCGTCTGCCGCATATTCAAACAGAGACAATTCTGTGCCATCTGCTGCAAGTCCGCCGGTGTGAAAGGTGTCGTGTTCTTCTCCATGAAGAGAGCATATACACGTATTTTGCATATGTCAAGGCGCAAAGTGTTCCGTAGTTGCGCGACTTTATCGCGCCGGGTGACACATTTGAAGATGGTGCCACCAGCGCGATAAAGTCGCGCAACTACGAAACACTCTTGACATATGCAAAATACGTGTATATACTCTCTTCATGGAGAAGAACACGACACCTTTCACACCGGCGGACTTGCAGCAGATGGCACAGAATTGTCTCTGTTTGAA
>JAICIM010000720.1 GCA_025928885.1 Ktedonobacteraceae bacterium
CTAAATCCTCGATCACCGGGTTCGCCAGCATCTCGGTGATTTCAGCAGCGGAGGCCAGTTTGACGCGGCGACGGCCCGGCTCACCATGAATGCCAATGCCGATCTCCATCTCGTCTTCGCCAAGCTCAAACGTGGGATGGCCTGCCGTCGGCACGGTGCAGGAGGTGAGCGCCATACCCATGCTGCGACCCTGCTCGTTGACCTTGCGGGCCAGCGCCGCCACCTGCTCCAACGGTGCGCCCGTCTCGGCAAAGCCACCAACGATCTTCTCCAACAATACCGTCACACCCACGCCACGCCGCCCGGCAGTATAAAGACTATCCTGCACTGCCACGTCGTCATTCGTCACCACACTGGCAACCTCGATCCCTTCTGCTGCGGCCAGTTCTGCCGCCATTTCAAAGTTCATCACATCGCCGGTATAGTTCTTGACGATATGCAAAACGCCGCTGCCGCTGCTGACCGCCTTTGTCGCCGCCAGAATTTGATCGGGGACAGGCGAGGTAAAAACAGCTCCGGGACAGGCGGCATCGAGCATGCCCCGGCCCACAAACCCGCCGTGCATCGGCTCGTGGCCACTACCACCACCAGAAATAACCCCTACTTTATTGGGAACAGGCGCGTCTTTACGAACAATGATCTGCTGCTCCACATCGACGCGAAGCAGATCAGGGTGCGCAGCCAACATGCCCGCCAGCGCTTCTTTGACGACATCTTCTGGCTTATTAATCAGCTTTTTCATGTTGACCCTCTCTTATTGGTGTACTAACCTTAGCACACATCTTCTCTACATTCTTCAGCTAGACCGAAACTATGCTTCAGGTTCCTTCTCAGCACGTCTCCCTGTATCATATCACGCTCTAAGACAAAAAAAGACTGCGCCTGGACACAACTTTCTCACAAGAGGGGGGACGAGAGACGGAACGCCGCACCATTCCGCCTCTCGCTTTGATAATTAGATGATGTCATCTACAGCAGGCTCTCGCACCGCCTCACCCAGCGTCTCAGCGTCGCCCGACTTCTTCATTCCCCGTGCCTCCAAAACCTTGCCAATGGTGAAGTCATAGATGAAAGCACCTGCCACACCGCCAAGCAGAGGTGCAACGATGGGAATCCAGGTATACGCGGTCAGGCTGGCACCACCACTGACAATCGCAATCCACAAACGAGGTCCGAGGTCACGAGCTGGATTGATCGCATACCCGGTATTCAAGCCAAACGAGGCACCGATCGCCACAATCAACATGCCGATAATGAACGGGTTGAGATTGGCCTGGACCGGCTGGTTACGAGTATCGACAATCGCAAAGATCAGCCCGGTCAACAGAGCCGTGCCGATAAATTCATCGCCGAAAGCTCCAAACATCCCCACAAACGGTTTGGGACTGGTATAGAACACATAGCCAACCGCGTCCGCCACGTTCTTCGTACCAGCTGCGTTGACGATAGCGCCCTGATAGACAAAGTACAGGATCGCCGCCGCCACAAACGCACCTAACATCTGAGCAACGATATAGGGAGCCACCTTGTTCCAGGCGAATTTCCCCCGCGCCGCCAGAGCAAGCGTCACAGCGGGATTAATATGCGCTCCACTGATTGCCCCCGACACATAAATACCCAGCATCACCGCCAGCCCCCACCCTAAAACGATAATAATCCATTCTTTCGCAAAGGGAACGGGATCAATACCTGTAAAAAGGCCAAACGAGGCGACACAGCCATCGCCAAAGAGAATCAGGACCAGCGTGCCTAAAAATTCCGCAATACATTCTCCCCATGTACCGGCGAGGGGGGAAGTCCTTTCTACAGCTCGCAATGCCATGAGCGCACACTCCATTCTTGTCGTTGTAGAGATAGTACGAAATAACAACCATACGACACAACAAGAGCAGTTCCTGATGTGAGAAGGAAGCACTATGCTATTTTCTCTCGTATATTTATGCGGCAATGTTTGTCGTAGTTGCGCGACTTTACCGCGCCGGGCCTGCTTGCTGTACCGTTCGAGGGCGCGATAAACTCGCGCAACTACGACATTATGAGAGAGCTACGATGGCTGTTCCCAGTTGCGGGAACGCTCAACGGCACGCTTCCAATCTGCATAGAGGGCGTCGCGCTGATCGGCGCTCATGTGCGGCTCAAACGTCCGATCCACAGCCCAGTGTTCGGCGACCTCTTCGGTGCTTTGCCAGAAGCCAACAGCCAGTCCAGCCAGATAAGCGGCACCTAGCGCCGTCGTCTCGGCCACTTTCGGTCGCTGCACCGCTACCCCCAGAATATCAGCCTGGAACTGCATCAGCAGGTTGTTGACAACCGCACCGCCATCAACGCGCAACGCCTTCACCTGTACGCTGCTATCCGCCGTCATCGCCTCCAGCACATCACGAGTCTGATAGCACATCGATTCGAGCGTGGCCCGCG
Organism: Ktedonobacteraceae bacterium; assembly: GCA_025928885.1. Classification (GTDB taxonomy): domain Bacteria; phylum Chloroflexota; class Ktedonobacteria; order Ktedonobacterales; family Ktedonobacteraceae; genus JAICIM01. The sequence continues at coordinate 2,419 of JAICIM010000720.1, forward strand.
CCACATGGCCGATGGTTGAGCCGCGCGTCAAGCCAATAATGGTGCCGCGTGCATAGGGGTCCCAATACGGAGCGCCCAGGCCAACAAACGCAGGAACCAGATAGACGCCGCCGTTATCCGGCTCCGTCGCAGCCAGCGCCTCGACATCAACGCTATTCTTAATCGCCTTCAAGCCATCGCGCAACCACTGCACCGCCGCTCCGGTCACAAAGATGCTACCCTCCAGCGCATAGGTGATATCCGGGTGCTGCGGATCGTTCAAGCCCCAGCCCAGCGTGGTCAACAGGCCATTCTGCGAGGGGACGCCCTTTGAGCCGGTATTCATCAACATAAAGCAACCCGTGCCATAGGTGTTCTTCGCCATGCCCACCTCATAGCACGCCTGCCCAAACGTTGCTGCCTGCTGATCGCCCGCATCGCCTGCCATCTTGATCGGGCCGCCGAAAAACTCGGGATCGGTCTCTCCATAGATGGCGCTGGAAGGCATGACGGTCGGCAACATCGAGCGCGGAATGTTCAGCTCTTTGAGGATTACATCATCCCACTGGCCGTTGTAAATGTTGAAGAGCAGCGTACGCGAGGCGTTGGAATAGTCGGTGACATGCACACGACCTTTGGAGAGACGCCA
>JAICIM010000040.1 GCA_025928885.1 Ktedonobacteraceae bacterium
ACAGGCCATTGCAGGTTTATCCCAGACAGGAACGCCCAGCAAATGCGCAACGGCGCGGATCTCGCGCTTCCCCATATCAGCCTCTTTCAGCGGCCCACGCACGCCAAATTCGCGGGCTGCTCGCTGACCGGGGCGAAAATCGCCATCATCGTCTTTGTTCACCCCGTAGGCAATGTAGCGCAGATTATGTTCTTTTGCCAGAGGCTCTAAATGAGAAAACAGTTCATTTTTACAAAAGTAACAGCGATTCACATCATTTGTGACATACCGCTCGTCCTCAAGTTCATGAGTCTGAATCGTCAACAGAGGTAGTCCCATCTGTTGCGCAACTGCGATGGCCTCCTGCGTCTCTTCGGGAGAATACGCCTCCGAGGATGCGATGATGCCCATTGCGCGATCGCCAAGCACGTCATGAGCCACTTTCAACAATAGAGCGCTATCAACACCGCCTGAATAGGCGACCAGAACCGACTCCATCTCGCGCAATATCGCCTGTAAATGTTCATATTTTGCTTGCGTCTCGGCATCTAATATGGTGATGCTCTGCTCATTGACATTAGGAGATGAGGAATTTATCATTGGCTTTCACATCTTTCCTGAAAAGGGTGGGCGTAATAACAGCAGGCACCCCATACGCACTCGGCAGCGCCTCTATGATGGTCTTTCATCGGCAAAGCAGGGGAAATATTCCGCACCTGCTTTCTTAATGAAAGAGCCTTACCTTAGCCGTAATTATAGCACCCGGGACAATACATTGATATTACTTCACATCAATGCATACAACAACGCCTATCATCCTATATTACAGGGCAGGATCGAGCCAGAAAGCGACTTTTGTCCTGTTCAAAGTGATATAACTAGAATGATGTCTCAACAACCATCGTCAACTATCGTTTCTGGAAAGCAGCACAATCTATGTCAACAGCAGCCATTATTCTTGCCGCCGGGAGTTCCAGCCGTATGAGCGGCGGGCAGCATAAGCTCCTGCTCCCATTAGGGGGGCGTCCCGTGCTGATCCATGTGCTCGAAACAGCTCTTGCTTCCCAGGCCAGGCCGATTATCCTCGTACTGGGCCACCGGGCTGATGAAGTGCGCTCACAGGTAGCCGCGCATATCCAGCAACACGACATCTCCATCATCGAGAATCCCAACTACCGGCAAGGGATGAGTACATCTCTGCATATGGGATTGCACGCGCTTACAAACATAAGAGATAACAACCGTCAGAACGTTGATCTTCCCACCAGTACCGTGATCCTGCTTGGCGATCAACCCTTGATGACGGCCTCAATTATCGATAGCTTGATCGCAACAAGAGCAACGAGCGGCAAATCTATTATTGTTCCGCTCTATCATGGCAAGCGCGGCAATCCGGTTCTCTTCGCCGCCGACCTCTTTCCCGAATTGATGGCGGTGACTGGCGACGAGGGAGGGCGCAGCGTTATTATGCGGCACCCACAGGATGTTGCCACTGTTGAGGTAAGTGAAGCAACGGCCAGCAGCGATATCGATACCTGGGAAGCCTATCAACAGGTAGTTGCGGAGTGGCAACAAACACAACAATAATAAGGACTGGTAAGCATGAATAAAGATACTGTCAAGCAACAGGCCGAGTTCTGGCTAAACTATAGCCAGCAGCTCTCGACGGCCATCCGCTATGTTGAGGCGCTGGCGGCTGCTGAGCGAGCCATCGCGCTAGACGACACCAGCGCCGAGGCATGGTACGTCAAAGGCACATGCCTGGCAATGCTGGCACGCTATAACAACGCTCTGAACGATTTCGAGCATGCCTTGCGCCTCGATGCGCAGTACGTACCTGCCTGGGATGGCAAAGCGTGGGTGCTGGGCATCTTAGGCCAGAAAGCTGAGGCGCTGGCAGCCGTAAATATGGCGCTGCGCCTTGATCCCGAGTATTTTGAAGCGCAAAGACGTAAAAAGCGGCTGGAGGCTCTATAATGCTCCATCTCTGAACAACCACTCCACCAGGGCAACGATCTCGCGATGGATCAACTCTGGCGCTCGCGAGGCGTCGATCACTTTGATCCGCTCCGGTTCAGCACGAGCAAGCGCGAGGAACTCGGCGCGTAAGCGCTGATGAAACTGTTCCGATTCAGCATCGAAACGGCTTCGTTGCCCACGCTGGCCGCTGTGATCCTGCGCGTGATCGGTACGTTCGCGCACCTTTGTTGCATCTAGATCAAGCAGAATCGTGAGGTCAGGAACTCGGTCCTGAATGGCGATCAATGAGAGATGCTTCACCAGTTCCGCGCCAACGCCACGAGCAGCACCTTGATAAGCGAGACTGGAGTCAAAGCAACGATCGGTAATCACGACCTTTCCGGCTGCGAGTGCGGGGAGAATGACGGTCGCGAAATGCTGGGCGCGATCAGCTTGAAAGAGAAATGCCTCAGCCAATGGAGTAATCGTCAGCTCAGGGCGATGAAATAAGAGTTGACGAATCTCTCCACCAAGCGGCGTGCCACCAGGTTCGCGCGTTTGTATATAGCTGCGTTCGGTGCTATCCAGCCAGCGAGCCAGCAACTCCACCTGAGTCGTTTTGCCAGCGCCATCCAGCCCTTCAAAAGAGATCAAATACCCCTGCTTGTCCCTCATCTATGCATCCTTTGTGTGAACCCTGTCGGTTCGATACACATCATAGTCCCAGTCAAAATAGGGCTTGGGCAACATGTCCTGCGGCGTCCAATCGTCGTTCTGTTTGCCATACTTGCCGCGATACTCTTTCAGCGTCTCACCCACATACTCAAAGGTCAACTGACAGATGCGAAAGCCCACCGGAACCCAGATCGTGGTCTGAGTATGATTGCTGATCTCCATTGTCCAACGGCTGATATAGCCAACATCGCCAACGCCAGCACAGCGGCAGACCGATAGGCCAGAGCGTGCCACAGTGCTGCGCGAATACATCTTGGCAAGATAGCCACTGTGTCCACCGATTATTTCTTGCGTATGGGCCAGGATCGTTGTGCCGGGACGAATCGCGATCTTCCCGTTGCCCGCCTGGCGCGGCTCTCCCCAATACAGACGAATCTCTTCAGGATTATCCAGATGCATCACCTCAACATTGGCGTCTCCCTGAAAGTACCATTCGCCAAGACGGCAATCGTAGGAATTGGTTCCCAGTTGGCGTGCATCAAATGGCTCGATCACAATATTGCCGAGTTCCTTTTCCTCTAAAATACGCTTATCCGATAAGAGCATAGTAATGAAATCTCCAACTGCTATATATAAAAATGTTCATACCGCAAAGCACGACTGAACGTTCTTCTCTGAATAATACCATGCCTGATCCACCACCCTCGACCACATCACAGAACCTCATCCAATTCATTGGCTTCGTGTTCAAGAGGAACGGCACGTGCGGCTTCAGCCCCCGCCCATAGTTGTTCAATGAGGAACTGGATGCTCGGCTCATCGCTCAAAGCCTGCTGAAAGGGGAAAAACGCACGATCATCGCTATGGCGATGTATCCAGCGACTGATGATATTAATCTGATCTACCTCGGCCTGCCCCACCATATCGGGCGGATTGCCAAGCTGGGTCGCCGTTGTCAGCAAATCGCGCACAGCCTGCGTCATCTCCTCCTGCTTATGAGGAACGCGCCGCTGCTCAGCCAGACGTCCATGCCGAATCAGGAAAAGTTCGTTACACTCCTCCTCTGAAGAAGGATAGAGGATGAGCAGGTTATTGGCCTCGACCGCGCCTGTGATCAGACGCTGCCCGATCAGCACCTCGTCGGCGCTGCGCATGGCATCGCGAAACCAGGCGGCCCGCTCAAAGTTCAACTGTTGCGATGCCTCATGCATCTGGCGACGGAGGCGCTCAAATAAATCTTCCCGCTCGCCGCCAAGAAATGCACAAACCTGAGCAATAACCTCATGATATGCTGCCGCATCGCCATCGCCACGACATGGTGCAGAACAACGCCCCAGATGATGGCGCAAGCATGGATCAGAGGGCTTCGCTTGTGGCGGGAGCGCACGTGTACAGGTGCGAATAGGGAAGAGCTTTTGGATCAATTCAATTGTGGCATCGACAAGGTGCCGACTGCGAAAAGGGCCAAAGTAGCGTGCGCCATCGGCAGCAACCTCTCTGGTTGCGTAGACGCGGGGAAACGAATGCTGCACATCGATTTTAATAAAAGGGTACAGTTCATAGTTCCGCAACTGCACATTGTAAGCGGGTTGCAACGCTTTAATCAGTTGCGACTCAACCAGCAGCGCCTCCAATTCAGAGCCTAAGACGCGCACCTCGATCTCTTTAATGCTCGGCAACAACCCGTCCATCTTCCGTGTATAGCCCAATGGCTGGCTATAATACGACGACAATCGGGCCTTCAAATTCTTTGCTTTGCCCACATAGATGACCTGACCATGCTCATCTTTCATCATATAGATGCCGGGCCGCGTGGGAAAGTCGCGCTTCCAGGCAGGATTGAGCAGCAGGCTTCCATTTGGTCGCGTTGTTGCTGCCGCTACGGGGCTATCAGCGCCCCAGGATTTGCCTTTTTTTGTGACCGCAGCCTGAGTAATATCTCCGCTCCAGGCAACGGGCAACTGCAAACGCAAGCGCAAATGCCCCAGCGTCGTCATACCCTCGTGCTCAGCCCGTTCGAGCAGGCGCAAAAAGACGGCTGCCGTCACCTGTGTATCGCCCATTGCCCGGTGACGGTTGGAGGCAGGGATTTTTAAATAGTCGGCAACCATATCAAGCTTGAAGCGCTTCAAACCTGGCAGCAACCGTCGTGCAAGCAGAATAGTATCCAGACCTTCATCGGGAAAGATCCGCCCAAGCAATTGAGCTTCACGAGCCAGGAAGTTGAGATCAAAGCTCAGGTTGTGGCCTACCAGTACGGCCCCTTCAATAAACTGAAGGAAATCAGGCAGGATTTCCGCAGCCTTTGGCGCATCAACCAGCATTTCAGGCGCGATACCGGTGAATTTCACGATAAAGGGAGGGATACGGCGTTCAGGATTGATCAGGCTCTGGAAAGAACCAACAATCTCGCCATTCCGTAAGCGCACGCCCGCAACCTCGATGACACGATCAAAGCCGGGGCGCAAACCGGTCGTCTCCGTATCGACAACCACAAACTCGGCATCGCGCAACAAGCGTTGTGTGCTATGCCAGCTTACCAGCCCCCACTGCCGCAAACCATCTTCTCCATGTTCAGCAGCAACCTCGAAGAGTGAGGAACTCTCCAACGTTTGTCGTAGCAGCACGGTCCAGAGCCGGGAACCGTTACTATCAATACTGGTACCGAAGAGATGGCGTACAAGCTGATCTTCAGGGACAGGCTGACCTGCGCTCACCAGCAACTCATGAGCGCGACGCAATAGTGTGCCACGCTGCGGCGTGCTATCGCTCTCCTGCATTGTCTTACCGCTTCCCTCTGCAACAAAAATACATTTAGATCATACGTACGAGAATAACATGAGGGATAGGTTTTGACAAGAGAGCTAGCGCAGAAGTTGCCTCCCCAATTATCGCCGGCATATGCTCACCGCACATTGGATGAAAGCGCTGCTCTAATGCTTTTGCGTATGTGGAATGATGCCAGGAAGATCAACAGCAACCTCTGCTACGGAAGAGAGAGGAAAGGTAATAGAAAATGTGCTTCCCTGATCCTGCACACTTTGCACGTCGATGCGCCCACCATGCCGCTCCACAATTTGTTTAGAAATATACAAACCCAATCCCAGACCAACGCTAGAGCCTGTCTGCACCTCAATCCCGGGTACGCGATAGAAACGTTCAAAGATATGTGGAAACATTTCCGATGAGATGCCAACGCCTGCATCCCGGACCGAAACCACACACTCGCCACTATCCTGCCTCACCACAAGACGGATAGGAGAACCGGCGGCAGAATATTTACGGGCATTAGAAAGCAAATTAATAATGACCTGTCCAATTCGCTCGACATCAACAGAAACCATCAGTGGTTCATCAGGAATTTCTACATGTACCACCGGGGGCGGATTCGTTCCCGCCACATATTCCTCAACTAGCTTCCGACACAGGTCCCCCATCTCGCATTGTTGCTGATGCAGGACAAACATGCCCGTTTCAATGAATGAGATATTCAGGAGATCGTTGACCAGCACTTCCATGCGACGAATCGAATTCTCCATATTCGCCAGACTCCCCGCCTCACTCGATCCCGCTCGCTCTAAGCGCCTGCGCAACAATTGTGTCATGCCCTTTAAGCTCGATAAAGGCGTTTTTAGTTCATGCGATGCAATGCTGAGAAACTCATCCTTCGCCGCATTCGCAGCAATAAGTTCGCGCGTCCGTTCCTGAACAGTTTGCTCCAGGGACTTCGCATGCAATTCTAGCGTTTGCTGTTGTTCGGCGACCTGTATGCGTAACTGATGAGTCTGAATAGCCCGATGCAGAGCAGCAATAAAGTAATCGCGCTCAATCGGTTTTTGGATAAAATCGTAGGCACCACCCCGAAGAGCTTGAATAGCGAGGCCATGATCGCCGTGACCAGTAATCAACAATGTAGGAGTGCGCGGACACAACTCTTGAATTTTCCCCAACAGAGCCAACCCATCCATGCCCGGCATTTTAATATCGCTTACAATGGCATCATACTCGTTCTGTTTAATCCGTTCAAGCGCCTCTAAAGCTGAATCACAGGTATCCACCTTCACATCATGCATACGAAGATAGATCGCCTGCGGCAAAGCTTGCAGCAGAGCATTGTCATCATCAACAATCAGGACATAAGCTTGATTCATCAGTCTACTACCCTTACAGATCTTCAAATTGTAGTGGGAGTTGGATTAAGAAACTGGCCCCTTCATTCTGACGACTCCACACCGTAATCGTTCCCTGATGCTCTTTTATAATGCCATACGTGATAGATAATCCAAGTCCCGTACCCGTTCCCACCTCTTTCGTCGTGAAGAACGGATCAAAGATGCGTTGTTCTAATTCCGGCGGAATACCAGGGCCAGTATCACTCACGCTGATATTGACGGTATCGGCCTGGGTCTTGCACTCAATCGTCAACAGCTTGCGTGGAGAATCGCTCATGGCATCGCGGGCATTGGTCAATAAATTAATGAACACCTGCTCCAGTTGAATAGCATTACCCACCACGATAACCTCTTCAGAAGGGAAACTCAGCACCACCTCGATCTGACGAAGGCGCAATTGTTCCCGCATCAGAGAGAGAGAACGCTCAATCACCTGAAGGATCTCCACAGGCTCCCGGCTCACAGAGGCAGCGCGTCCAAAAGTGCGCAAGTGAGAAATAATCTCCGTCGCTTTACGCACCTGTTGCATGGCATTATGCAACTCCCGAAGAATGCGCTCCGGCTCTGTATCCGCCATATCAAGCTCAATGAGATCAATGGCATTGCCCACAAAGAGGCCGATGTTGTTGAGCGGATTATTCAGTTCATGAGCCACACCGGTCGTGAGTTCGCCCAGCGTTGCCAGCTTGCCAGCCTGTACAAGCTGCTCCTGTTTCTCACGCAACTCCAGTTCGCGCCGCTGGACCTCCTCAGTCGTCTCCTTGAGATCGCTCATAATATGGATCATCGCCTTACGGCTATTGCCGAGGCGAAGATTGGACTGATGAGAGTCTTGCAAGATATGCATAAGGGCGCGACGAGAATTATACAGGCTTTCGGTCTGTTTCGCAAGGCGACTCCGTTCTTGCTCGTAGTCCGCGAGAATATGAATCATCGCCTTGCGTTGATCGGTCAGCTTCCGATTAAGGGTATTGAGATCGCTCAAGATATGCATAAAAGCACGCCGCCGCTCCTCGCTTTTATGGACGCGCATCTCCAACACCTGTTCATTTTGCAATAACGCCTCGTACGCCTGCCGAAGCTGCGCTAAATCCATCTCTTTATAATCAGGGACAGCGTTTTGCTCTTTTCTGGCGAGGGAGGAGGAAGCAGCAGGATACTGCTGGGCTACGTCCATCTGCTTTGTCCTCGCGTGAGCTTCTCAATCTCACGTTTCAGGTTCTCAATCTCTTTCTCCAGAGCGATCATCTTTAACTCACGGCCCACCACCACCTCTTCAAATTTCTCCAGATCAAGGATTTTTTCCTGCAATTCCGACTTTGACTCTTGCAAATCTTGCACGACCTTCTCATATGCACGCATATCGCGCAAGATACCGATAGCACCGATCACCTTCCCGTCGGGATCGCGCATGGCAGAAGCATTGAGCGTTGTTGGGATCACCTCACCCGACGCGCTACGAGGGTTCAAGCGGGCATTACGCGTCACGCCACGTTCGATGACCTCGCGCAAAGCTGCCAGGAACTCGCGCGTCTCTTCTGGGCTGATAAAGCGCGACAACGACTGTTCCAGCACTTCGTCCGGTCGAAAACCCAACAATTCATAGACGGCATCGTTGGCCTGCAAAATCTTGCCTTCCAGGTCCGAGACGAACAGCGGGTCTGGTGCATTCTTAATTAAGCTGTCAGAGTAGGCGCGGGCCTTGTCCAGTTCGCGCATATCGCGCAAGATACCGATAGCGCCGATGACCGTCCCATCTGTGTCGCGCAAGGCCGACGCATTGAGAATTGTTGGGATCACTTCGCCCGATGCACTGCGCGGATTGAGGCGGGCATTGCGAATCACGCCGCGCTCGATCACTTCGCGCAAAGCCGCAGTAAATTCGCGCGTCTCCGTCGGGCTGATAAAGCGTGACAACGACTGTTCCAGCACCTCGTCCGTCCGAAAACCCAACAATTCATAGACGGCATCATTAGCCTGCAAGATCTTGCCTTCCAGATCCGAGACGAACAGCGGATCTGGCGCATTCTTGATCAGAATATCGGAATAGGCACGGGCTTTATCCAGTTCGCGCATGTCGCGCAGGATACCGATAGCCCCAATGACCTTCCCGTCCGTGTCGCGCAAGGCCGACGCATTGAGGGTTGTCGAGATCACCTCGCCCGATGCACTGCGCGGATTGAGGCGGGCATTACGCGTCACACCACGCTCGATCACCTCACGCAAAGCCGCAGTGAACTCGCGCGTCTCTTCGGGACTGATAAAGCGCGACAACGACTGTTCCAACACCTCATCGGTTCTGAATCCCAATATCTCGTAGACGGCATCATTGGCTGAAAGGATTTTCCCTTCCAGGTCCGAAATAAAAATGGGATCAGGCGCATTCTTAATAATAATGTCCGCATCCAGGGAATTCAGTGAACCGTGCGACTTGCCATCCGCGCTTACCCGGGCAACCAGTGGGGTAGTTGGTACAACGTTATCAAGCATGAACAAAACCTCCAGTCCGCGACTAACTGACAGCATGGGCTTCGGTGCGCCAGTAGCATGATCAAAAAGTAGCTCTTTGACCCTGGTACTGCTCGCTACAGGTTAGGTACAAATGCATTATGTTATCTACGATCAGAGAGCGAATATCTGACAGTATAACAGAATTTTTCTATAAAGTGCAAGAAGAAAAGCTTGTTTTTATTGTTGAGCTTAGATAGACTTTACAATAAAAAGTACACTCTCAGACTCTACTTGACACATATATTACCGCGCTCCCCACGGAAAGTAAAGGATATCAGTCCTATCATCCTATCATCTGAGGTAAGAAAAAAGTTCTAGAGGCAAAACAAAACAGGCACGGTGGAAGAACAAACTCTATTGCTCTTCCCACCATGCCTGTTCAAACAATCAAGGGTCGCTGGCCCAGCTCCTATCAATGATAGGATAGCATCAGACCCAGGTTTTTTTCGGATATTGGGGGCTGGCCTGCGCCTGCTCCGCCGGGTAGACAGGGATCAATTTCCCCCCCTGCCACTGGAACAGGTAAGGAACACCGACCGTGTTCTGCCCTTTATCGTTAAATTTGATATCCCCAAACAAGCTCTTGAAAGAACCCTCGTGCAGCGTCTTGATCAAGGTCTTGTTATCCAGGCTTTTCGCCTGATTAACCGCCTGCTCCAGCACCTGTCCAGCAGCATAAGCCTGAACGGTTGCAGAGTTAATATCCTCAGCTGTACCACCATATTTGGCGGTATATTCCTGCGAGAACTGATCGTTCTGATAATTCTTCACGCCAGGGAACCAGCCCGAGTTCGGCACAAAGATACCTTCAGTCGAGTCAGCGCCAACGGCTTTGGTAAACTCGGCACCCTCATCAGGACCGGCAGTGGCGATGAATGCTTTCGGATTAAAATGCTGCTGCTTAAAGGATTTAATGAAGTTCACGCAATCGTTGACGCCTACCGTGCCAATGATCACAACATCGGGGTTGGCATGCACCACCTGCTTGGCAATCGGCGAAACATCGTTGATATTCTCAGGATAGGGCTGTGACTCAAAAACAGATTTCACACCAGCAGCGGTCAACATCTGTTTAGCATAAGCCACCTGCGGAATCGCAAAAGGATTATCAACCGTTATATACGCAACGGATTTGGGACGCTGATCCTGGGGCAGCGACAACATATAGCGCACGAACCCTTCCAGATACGTCTCAGAGGGGAGCGTTACCGCGAAGAGGTTCTTGTTTTTCAGGTCTTGCTGAAATACCTTTGGCCCATTGCCAGCACCCTCGACAAACGCATAGCCATAGCGGTCGGCGACACGCACAGAGGGGGCATTAATGAGCGTGGAGAAGGGACCGAACACCAGATCGACATGATCGGTACCAATCAATTTCTGATAATTGGTGACCGCCTGATCGGCCTCGCTACCATCGTCATAATACTTCAATTGTACCTGACGGCCCAGCAGCCCTCCCCGCTTATTAACAGAATCGCCCCAGAGTTCATACCCCTTCTGCAGCGCTTTTCCATCAGCAGAGAAGTCGCCAGTGATAGAGGCAGAAAAGCCTATTGTCACCGGTTTCTGATTGTTTCCCCCTGACTGGCCTTGAGTGTTTCCTCCCGAAGGAGCATTCTGTGCGCAGGCGCTCAAGCTGACAAGAGCCGCCATAAAGACGAACGCAAAAAATAGAAAATTGCCGATTTTCCCAAAAGGACGTGTTAACAAACTACGCCTCCTTACACCCGGTTTATAAGTGCTAACGAAATAACAAAGTGGTATTGTTGTACACCACAAACTAAAAGATGCGATTGCATCTATCTACAGAAAACAAAAAAGACTACAAAAAATACCCGAAAGTATTTCTGCATCCCATGCTTTGTCAGGAGCTTCATTGCCGCTAGTATGTTTTTTAATTGGCTGGACCTCTACAGAAACCCCGCCATACTCTAGCAGAAATGTCGCTTTTACACAACCCCTTATGCCATATCGGCTATAAATCTTGTCTTAAAAAATGTGAGAGCAGAGGTATATATCTATTACCTCTGCTCTTGATATCATCTTACAATAAAAAGTGTGCTGCCTCAAATGCACAATTCAACGACCAACAAATAATCACTTCTATTCAATAGGAAATGAAAAGTCACGTAGTTATAAACCAGGCTGCTCCTGGATATCTGAACCCGGGGTAGGCAATACGTCAAGTCTGGAGGAATCATGTTGCTCATCTTGAGATGCATGGCTGGACAGTGAGCCACCGAGATATAAATGACCAATCTCAGGATTATGCAGGATCTCCTGGCTCGAACCTGTCAACCGAACGCGCCCGCTCTCCATCACGACGCCATGTGTCGCAATACGCAGAGCAGAACGGGCATTTTGCTCAACCAGCAGCACCGTTTTCCCCATCTCGCGCAATTGTGTTGCCGTTGCCAGGACCTGCTTGAGCACTTTCGGCGCTAAGCCCAAAGATGGCTCGTCCAGCAGCACCAGCGCCGGATCGAGCATCAAGCCACGAGCGATCTCCACCGTGCGCTGCTGACCGCCGGAGAGGTCGCCAGCACGATCATTCGCTCGCTCTTTAATTAAGGGAAATAGCTCTTCCAATTCTTGCAAGCGACGCGTCACCAGGGCAGAATCGCGCAGCAAATAGCCGCCCAGTCTGATATTTTCTCTAACCGTCATCTCATTAAACAGGCTATGATTTTGAGGCACCTGCACGATACCGAGGGCCAGAACCTGCCGAGGCTTCAGACCCGCAATCGGCCTGTCCTGAAACGTAATTGAACCAATCCGAGGCTTCAATAAACCGCTAACCGAGCGCAGCACGGTCGATTTTCCAGCGCCATTAGGACCAATAATGCAGGTGATGGAGTTTTTTTCAACCTCCAGATTCACCCCCTTGAGTACGTCGCCGCCCTCATCGTAGCCAGCAACAACATTTTCTAATCGTAATACCATTGTATATAGCCTCTGCTTTCAATCGCCCAGATAGGCTTCCAGAACCGTTGCATCCTTACGCACTTCCTCCGGCACACCGGCGGCGATCGTCATTCCCCTATGCAGGACGGTGATGTTCTGACAGATGCCCATCACAAATTCCATATCGTGTTCAACAATCAGGAATGTAATACCCTGTTTATTGAGTATTTTGATACGGTCGGCCAGATGATTAATAACCGTAGGGTTCACGCCGCCCGCTGGCTCATCGAGCAGGATCACACGCGGCTCTGCAATCAGAATAAAGGCAAACTCCAGCAATTTTTTCTGCCCATAGGAGAGATTGCCTGCCGGGAGATCTTTCAAATGTGTAATACCAACAAAATCGAGCAACTCAAGAGCCTGACGCTGCTCATGAGAAGAACTCCAGCGACTGAGCAGCCCGGCGGCTCCTTTGCGCTGTTTTGCCACGTGCATATTTTCCAGAACAGTCAAACGAGGAAACACGCGCGAAAGCTGAAATGTACGGCCAATGCCTAACTGAAAGACTTTATCCGGGGCCTGGTTGGTAATGGGCGCATCAGCGAAACGCACCTCACCACTATCAATCTTCTCATACCCGGTAATTACATTGAACAGCGTCGTCTTCCCAGAGCCATTAGGACCGATCAAACCTGCAATGGTTCCCTGCTCAACGGTAATTGAACAGCCATCGAGTGCGTGAATGCCTCCGTAAGCCTTTGATATATTCTTTGCTTCTAAAAGTGTAGCCATCCTTCACTTCTCCGTCTCTTACTTCTCAACAAGTACAGCACCTTTTTGCCCAGGTTGGTGAGGAGCAGACGGAGCCACGAGCGTAGCAGTACGTTTGCGCCACAATTTGGGGAAGGTCACAAGAATCCCTTCAGGCAAGACCAGAATGACCGCCAGCAGGATCGCGCCCAGGATTACCAGATTCAAGCTCAATGAGCCATACTGGATGGTTAGATATTCCTGAAACGGTTCCAGCAAGAAAGCACCGAGCAGAGGGCCAGCCAGCGTTCCAACCCCACCCAGGAAGGACATCAAGGCAACGGAAACGTTTAGGGTTGAATCAAAAGCCTGTACCGGGAAGATCGTCCCGTTATAGTAAGCGATCACTGCGCCGACCATACCACCCAGGAAGGCGGAAATGCAATATGCCGACAACTTCGATGCCCAGGTCTTCACACCCAAACCAGATGCACGGTCCTCATCATCGCGAATCGCCAATAGCCCCAGGCCGTACTTAGAATTACGTATCCACCAGGCCACAGCAAAAGCAATGACAAGCAGCACGATGGCAACGTAATAATACGGCATGTTATAATAATCGCCCGACCACTCAGAGGCAGGGAGCAAGATACCGCTTGATCCACCGGTGAAAGAGGAGAGATTGAGGGCCAGCGATTGCAGAATAAAGGAGATGGCGATGGTCACGACCACAAAGGTGACGCGACGAGTGCGCAAAGCCACCCAACCGATCGGGATTGAAAGGACAGCTGCCACCAGACCACCAACTGGTACCAGCAAAAAGACGAGATAGCCGCCCGATAGATGCCAACGATCACAGATAATGGCAAGCGTGTAGCCACCAATCCCCATAAACGCGGCATAACCCAGAGAAACATACCCGGAATAACCAGAGAAGATATTCCAGCCAATGGCCGCTGTCGCATAGAGCAGGGTAAATATCGCAACCGCATAGAAAGTGGGATCAGCAGTAATAAGAGGCAGTATAAGCAGCAGAACAAGGAGGGCCAGCAGCCCACCAAGCGTGATTTTGTTCATTGGCTCCTTCCTCCAGATAGCCCAAACAATCCCTGTGGACGAAATACCAGTAGCACCACGAGCAAGACAAAAAAGACCGTATTAGCCCATTGCGCACCCCAGAGGGCTGCGGTCAAATCGCTCACGATCATCATTATCAACGAGGCAAAGAAGGCTCCACGTAAACTGCCCATCCCGCCAAGCACAATGATGACAAGGAGTTGGGAGACCAGATTATACGAACTGGCGGCGTTAAAAACAGTCGTTGCACCATAGGCAACACCACCCGCCGCAGCCAGGGCAACACCGATTCCAAAGGTAATCATAGATACCTTCTCAACATCGACACCAATCAAGGCAGCGGCAGTTCGGTTTTGCATGGAGGCGCGTAGACTATAACCAAAGTTCGTCCGATACACCAGCATATACAGGGCAAATAAGAGAATCACGCAGAGCAGGAAAGCAAAGACCTGCACATAGGGGAGATAAAAACCAGCCACCGCGAAAGAGGCATCCACATAGGGCGCTTGCAGGCTAATTTGGTTGGGCGTGAAAGCGATATTGAGCACGCCTTCAATGATGAGCGCGACTGCAAACATCACCAGCACAGAGAGCATCACGCGGCCAGTATTCTGTTTCAAGCGGCGCACAAAAGCCCATTCGATAGCGATACCGAGCAGAAACATCACCGGCATGGTGAGAAGCAGGCTGAGAAAGATATCGATATGGTAAGACTGGCTCAAGGCATAGCTCAAATAGGCACCAAGCACGACCATAATCCCGTGTGCGACATTCACGATATCAAGCACACCAAAGATTAACGTCAAGCCAGATGCCATCAAAGCATACACGCCACCTGCTAGTATGCCAGAGAGTAGAGCATCGAAAACAAGTGACACGATAAAACCTTCCTAAAAACTCGTGCGAAGGAAGAGAGTAGCGCTATACAATCTTCCTTCGCACAATGCGTCATAAGAAGCAAACATCATCGTTAGCTACAATCGTGTTGTAGCGGCCCACCAGATCAAGACCAGGTGCTTTTTGGATACTCAGGATTTGCCTGAGCCTGGCTATCTGGATACACCGGTATCAATTTACCCGCTTGCCACTGGAACAGGTAGGAGACGCCGAGCGTATTCTGTCCCTGATCGTTGAACTTGACGGGGCCGAACAGATTATTAAACGTCCCGTCGTGCAGCGTTTTGATCAGCGTTTTATTGTCTAGACTTTTTGCCTGATTGACGGCCTGCTCCAATACCTGCCCGGCAGAATATCCCTGGACGGTACCAGAGTTAATATCTTCAGCCTTGCCGCCGTACTTCGCAGCGTACTCCTGCACAAACTGAGCACTTTGAAAGGTACTGACACCGGGATACCAGCCGGAGTTTGGGACAAAGGTTCCTTCCGCGTCCTTCATACCAACGGCTTTCGTAAAAGCGCCGCCTTCGTCGGGACCAGAGGTGGCAATAAAGGCTTTGGGATTGTAGTTTTGCTGGGCAAAGGTCTTGATAAAGGTAACGGCATAGTCAAGGCCGACAGTGCCAAAGACAACCACGTCAGCATTTGATTGGGCCACCTGCTTGGCAATCGGCGACACATCTTTGAGGTCGCTAGAAAATGCAGGTTCATTGAAGACTGCCTTAAGTCCACCTTTGCTCAAAACCGTTTTGGCATAACCAACCTGCGGTCCAGCAAAAGGATCATCAACGGCAACGTAGGCAGCCGTCTTAGGACGCAGATCGAGTGGCAAAGCGAGCAGAAATTGAGAGAAGCTATCTAAGGCCGTCTCAGAAGGCAGAGAAGCCATAAAGAAGTTCTTATTCTGGAGCTTCTGAGCAAACGCAGCCTTTCCATTACCCGCACCACCGATAAAAGCATAGCCATATTGATCGGCGACATGCATGGTAGGAACCGTCAGTTTGGTGGAAAAAGGGCCAAGCAGCAGATCAACATGATCGGTTTCAATCAGTCGCTTATAATTGGCAGAGGCACGGGCCGTGTCGCTACCGTCATCATAGACTTTTAACTGAACCGGGCGTCCTAGCAGTCCTCCACGTTTGTTAACCGAATCGCGCCACAGTTCATAGCCTTGCTGGACAGCCTTTCCATCTGACGAGAAGTCACCAGTAATAGAGACTGAATAGCCAACGGTGACCGGTTTCTGATCTTGCATATTCGTGGTAGTATTGCCACCACTTTGTGAACAGGCGCTCAAGCCTGCAAGCAGCATACTTACAACGAGGATGGAAGATAGAAAATTACCAATCCTTCCAAAAGGAAGCATTTGCACATTACTCCTCCTTCAATCAATGCAGGACGGATGAGCAAGGTATCTCAACGCGTGCCAGCATGCTAAAGCGTTCAAAATAGAGAGGTAGAACAGAACAAATAAGAGATTTATAGCGAAGAGACTGTAAAATGCATTTTCCAGAGCTATAGCATGCAATAGAGACTTGCATCCGGCTTTGTTGCGATTACAGACTGGATACACCACAATATCCCGGCTACACTCTAACAAAAATATTATGGGTATGCAAGTATTTCACCAACTTTACCATACTCCTCTTAATTTAAATCCACGACAATACCATTACCGGTTCCCCCAAAGCGGCCCTATACCATCTACCTATAAATAAGTATCCAGAACAACTCATAAGCAGACAGTAAATAGGAAAAGTAGATAGGTTTATCCCTAAATATTTGTATTTTCTCGACAATACGGTATACTAATCTGGATACATTGTGCTAATTATTTTTAAGTAAAAACATATACATATCACTCCATGAAGAGCGCACGCATATTTTTATGTCGAGTGTTGCTTGAGAAAGGACTGAAGTCGGCATGTTGTTCAGAGCTGTTAGTAATTTACCTATTTTCCGACGCCTCTTTATTGCGTTTACTTTGACAACCGTTATTCCAGGTATCGTTATCGCCCTGCTGGGAACCTTCTATTTAAACACATTGCAATCACGGGGCGAGGCAGTGCGAACGAGCTTTGATGCGCAGAGCCTCGCCACTGCTCAACAAATCAACCTGCAACGTATGAACGCCTCGTTAGAGACCCGTTTCGCCCAGATTTACGCGGCGAAAGGAGGAGCATTCACAGACGATAACGGTAATCCTGATCCGGCCCTGGCTGCTTCAGGAAGCTTGATTGCCAACGACATTCAGGCTCGTGAGCTTGATTTCGACCAATCGCTTCAGACGTATCAGCAAAACTTTGCGGTAGCCTCATCAGCGAACATGAAGAGCATCCACGACATCCTGTTAAGTGACAATTCTGCTAATATCAGCATCATCAACAATCAGCAGAATGCGCTCAATCATGTTATTGCCCAAAAAGAGTGGGATAACTACAAGAACGCCCAGAACCAGGTCATCCAGTTGCTTGACAGAATTCAGAAAGGGGATACAACGGTCACAGCGCCGCAAGCGTATAAAGCGCTCTATACGTCGAGAACGCTGTTCCTCCCGCTGAAGAACGACTGGCAACTTGTTGCTGACTCCGCTGTCACGATCGGTACAACCGTGACACAGGTAGGACCGTCGCAGACACAGCCAATCTTAACATTTACGGCGATCGCCTTCCTCTTCACTATTCTGGTAATTATCTCGACTGGTTATATCGTGAACGTTACCATTACGCAGCCGCTACGCCATCTGGCCCTGCTCACCAGGCGCATCTCCAAAGGGGATACCAGCGCACGCGCCGTGATTCGAGGCCGAGACGAGATCTGTCTGGTTGCAGCTTCGATGAATAACATGCTGGACAACATCGTACGACTTATTCAAGACTCCCAATCGCGCCACGCCGTGCTACAAGCTCAGATTGAGAAGCTGGTGAGTGAGGTGAGCGGCGTTGGTGAAGGTGACTTGAGTATTCAGGCCGAGGTCACAACCGATGACCTGGGAGTGCTGGCCGACTCCTTCAACTACATGGTTGAAGAACTCGGCAGCCTGGTTGTACGCGTGAAATTGCTAGCAAAAGAGGTTGAGAACTCCACTACCCAGACCTACGATCGCATGGGACAGCTGGTCGAAAGCGCCGACACCCAGATCGGCCAGATCTCCCGTGCAGCAACCGAAATTGGCAATACAGCAAACTCCAGCCGCCAGGTGGCGGAACGCGCACAGACGCTGTACAGCATTGCATTGGAGGCCCGACGTACAGCGCAGGATGGTAGAGGTGCAGTGAGACAGGCGGTCGAAGGTATGGGCCGTATCTTTGAAAATATTCAGTCAACCTCCGGCAAAGTGCAGGGATTGGGAGATCGTTCACGCGAAATCAACAACATCGTCGAAGTTATCAGCAGTATCGCCCACCAGACGAACCGCCTCGCCCTGGACGCCGCAATCCAGGCAGCAATGGCAGGCGATAACGGTAAGGGCTTTGGAGCCGTTGCCGCCGACATCCGTCGTCTCGCCGAACGCTCAAAAGAACAGACCAGTATTATTACCCGCATCGTCCGTAACGTTATCGAGGATATCGGGTCCGCCTCTCTCGCTATGAGTGAAACCGAACGTGAAACCTCTCAAGGAACGCTGCTTGCTCAGGAGGCAGGAAGAGCACTGGAGGCCATCTTCCCGGTCGTCGAGCGTCAGGCAAGCGAAATTGAAATCATCAACCAGATGGCGAACCAGCAGTCACAATCAGCACGCTCGGTTGCCCAGATTATGCAAAACGTCACTGAATCAACGCAGCAGAGTAGTCAGAGTACGCGTACGGCTTCAGAGCAAATGGAACGCATGGCACGGCTGGCAGAACAGCTGCTGGCATCAGTGGAAGCCTTCAAAGTGCGCGATGATCAGAGCGACACGCTTGCTCAAAGCCTCAATCTCGCCGTACCAGCCAATCTCGATCAGGAAGGGAATATGTCGTTCAGCGGCGTATTCCGCACGATTACCTCTTCCATCCAGTCAACCAACAGCGAGGCACCTGCGCTCGATGCTCCTCGCTTGAACAGCGGAACGGGCTATTATACTCCAACGCCCTACCAGAATGGCAACCAGGGCATGCCGTTCGAGAATGGCAGCTGGAACACCAACTATCAAAATGGCGGCAACCAGCAACATCGATAATTTGAAATCCATTTCCAGGAGGCTCTCTTCAGGAGAGCCTCTTTTTTTATATGGACAAGCGGAGACAAAAAAGAGAGGATCGGCGGATAGGCTGCCGGTCCTCTCTTTCTACTTGCTTCTCTACTTACACAACCTGGGGCAATCGTTGCTGCGCCGCTGCCACAGCATCAGCGGGATATTCATAATCCTGCAAATTGCCCGCGAAGTAATTCTCGTACGCCAGCATATCAAAGTAGCCATGCCCGGAAAGATTGAAGAGGATCACGCGCTCTTCTCCCGCCTCTTTCGCCTCCAACGCTTCATCGATTGCGGCGCGGATAGCATGGGCCGCTTCCGGCGCGGGTACGATACCTTCGGCGTGGGTAAAAGTCGTCGCCGCCGCAAACACCGCGTTCTGATGATAGGCTCTGGCGTCGATAATACCCTCTGCATGCAGTTGCGAAATTAATGGCGACATCCCATGATAGCGCAAACCGCCCGCATGAATGCCTGGAGGCATAAAATCATGACCAAGCGTATGCATCTTGACCAGGGGCGTCATACCAACAGTATCGCCGAAATCGTAGGCATAGATCCCTTTGGTCAGGCTAGGACATGACATCGGTTCTGCTGCCAGGAAGCGGGTTCGCAGACCTTTTCTCAACGACTCGCCAATGAAGGGAAAGGCAAGGCCAGCCATATTGCTTCCGCCACCAACGCAGCCGATGACCACATCAGGATAATCATTGGCCTTCTCCAATTGCAAGAGCGCCTCCTGACCAATCACTGTCTGATGCAACAGGACATGGTTCAGCACGCTGCCCAACGAGTATTTTGTCGTGCCACCACTCTTTGCAGCAACTTCTACCGCCTCGCTGATGGCAATGCCGAGGCTGCCCATATTTTGCGGGTCTTTCTCTAGAATTGAGCGTCCGGCAGCGGTCAGGTCAGTCGGGCTGGCATGAACGGTGGCTCCAAACGTTTGCATGAGATTGCGCCTGTATGGTTTCTGCTGATAACTGACCTTCACCATAAAGACCTCGACATCAACGTCGAAAAACGCTCCAGCCAGCGCCAGAGCCGATCCCCACTGCCCAGCTCCGGTCTCAGTCGAAAGCTTTTTGATCCCGGCCTCTTTGTTATAAAAGACCTGCGCAACGGCGGTATTGGCCTTGTGACTGCCGACAGGGCTTACCCCTTCATACTTGTAATAAATGCGAGCAGGAGTATCCAGAGCCTTCTCCAACCGACGGGCGCGGAAGAGCGGAGAGGGCCGCCACTGCGCATAGATCTGGCGGATAGGCTGCGGAATCTCAATGTAGCGCTCGGTACTCACTTCTTGCAAGATGAGCGACATGGGGAATAAAGGAGCCAGATCATCGGGCGTCACCGGCTGCCTGGTGCCGGGATGCAGGACGGGCGCGGGAGGATGGGGCATATCGGCCATGATATTATACCAGCTCTTCGGTATCTCATCCTCGCTCAACAAATATTTACTATACGTCGTATCGGGCATTTGCAGTACCTACTCTCTCTAAACTATACCCCATTGCACTGATTTCACAAAGGCATCATAACATACGCGACCAATCCTTGCGCAAGCAATTGACAGTGCAGAACCAGACCGGGCTTGCTGACGGCTAACCCCGCCAGAACACGAGCGAGGTTTCTCTCTGTTCCTCCAGCGCGGCCAGATCGGAGCGGCGCGGGGACCAGGCGGCAAGGA
>JAICIM010000568.1 GCA_025928885.1 Ktedonobacteraceae bacterium
ATTCTGGCCGGGCGATAACGTTCAAAAAGAAGTTCGTAGCCGCGCGACGTTATGGCGCATCTTTGCACAGGTGCGCCTTTATCGGATCTTTTCACGGGCGCGATAAAGTCGCGCGGCTACGAACTTCTTTTTGATGCTGGTGGTCTAGGTCCAGATGCGTGCATTGCTGTAAGAGACCTCGGTTGTACCAGTGAGGCTGTTAGCGACAACGCCGAATAGACCTTGTTTGTAGGTGGTATCGTTGATGCTATCAACTTTTTGCTTGTTGACGTAGAGATCGATCTGGCTGCCGTTGGTCACGACCGCCAGCAGATTTGCCTGATTGACCCCTTTGTGGATGACCGGCGAGGTGGATTTGAGCAGGGTGCGGGCCGTATTGCCGGAGCTATCGATGTAGAGATAGAGGTCGTAAGCCCCATCGACGCATACCCGATAGAAGTAGAGCTTGTTGGCTGTTGAGGAGGCGCGGAATGTGATGCCTCCACAATCGCCCTGAATCATCGTCATCTGCACTTCAAAAGTTGCGTTTGTGTATTCTTCTGTCGAAGCTGTACAGTAAAAGTAGTTTGGTGATTTGCTCTGCGTGACATGCAGGCTGTTAGCTTTGAACTGGCAACTTCCTCCGAACTTGCTATCTGTGTAGTTTTGCCAGAGATAGGGCTGGCTCATTGGATCGAGCAAGGCCAGCGTTCTCCCCGATGGTGGATAGGGATCAGGATTGCTGGTAACGACGGTAGCGGTGGCACCGCTTTGAAAGGTAGCCGTTGCATTGGCCTGAACAGTCGCGGTGGCAGAGTTGGCCGTTGCTTGCGAGTGGGCTGATGCCGTCTGATTGGCAAGCGTCGCTGTTTCCTGACTCTGTGCGGTGGCTGTTGCGTTGGTGGCAGCCGTTGTGGCGTTGTGGTGGACTGCTGCATCGTAGAAAAAGTAGCCGCCAGTGCTGAAGAGGATGAGGGCTATTGCTGCCAGCAAGACAATTGCCCACGTGGAGAGACCTTTGCGCTCCGGCGAAGGTGGTTGGTACGGTGGAGCCGGTGCCTGATAGTGTGCAACTGGTGGCTGTTGGATTGGTGGTGGTGGGATTGGTGTCGCGGGCGTCATATCATAGGCGGATTGCTGGTAGCCGCTGGCAACGCCGCTCCACGATGGCTGCGAAGGATAATAGGATGGTGGTGGCTGTAGCGAGGCGGAGGCGACCGTTTGTGCGGCATGAGCTGGCGGATAGCCCGGATTCGAGGGCGACGAGCCAGATGATGAGACCGTCATATCATCATTGGCAAGCGGCGTTCTGTTCGCCTCTTCGTCGGTGGGCAGGTTGATGGTGAGGATTAGCGGGCCGCGTGGTCCTCCCTCATAATATGGTTCGCCCTGTCCCTCAATCCGTAGCTCTTCGCCGTTTTGTGCTCCTGGTGGGATATAGGCCGTCACCTGTCGTTTGCCCGGCAGAGTCAGGGTACGCTGAGTTCCCGCCGCTGCCTCGTTCGCACGAATCGCCAGCGTTGCCCGCAAATCCCCTCCATAGAGCAGCGATTGCTGAAGAGCCTCGGCGAATTTGATGATAGAAGGGAAGCGCTCGCCCGGGTTCTTTGCCAGCGCATGCAGGATTACGGTATCCAGTGCGTGCGAGATGCGAGGGTTATAGGTGCTGGGGGCTGGCGGTGGCGCGGAAAAGTGCTGGCGCATCATCTGGCTGGGACCGCCCTGAAAGGGAAACTGGCCGGTGAGTAGATGATAGGCCATGATCGCCAGTGCGTACTGATCGCTGGCCGGGACAGGATGCCCATCCCATTGTTCGGGCGGCATATAGGCAGGGGTGCCGCGCACGTTCTGGCTCGCCATTGAGGTTGCGGTAGTAAATTTGGCGATACCGAAATCGGCCAGCAGAATGTCCGGCTGAGAAGGATTTGCGGGCCGGTTGCGGATCAAGAAATTAGATGGTTTGATATCCTGGTGGACGAGTTGCTGATCGTGGGCGTGTTGTAGCGCGTCGGCTGCTTGCGAAATAAAATGGGCAACATCTTGAAACGAGAGGAGCGCGTTGCCGGGACGGTTGCGGAGCCAGTCGGAGAGCGCCCCCTCGGCTCGATATGGCATGACCATATAGCTATAGGTCATGCCCTGCACCTTTTCTTCGCCAAAATCGTAGAGCGGTAAAATGTAGGGATGATCGAGCTTACTGATCACCTGCATTTCGCGCTGAAAAAGGCGCTCCAGTTCTTTTGATGTTTCAGAATGAGGATAGGAGGGAGCCTCAGAACGAACGATCTTGATGGCAACCTGCCGAACGATGCGGATGTCTTCGGCCAGGTAAACCTCACCCATTGCACCGCTTCCTATCTGGCGTATCAGCTTATAGTGTCCAAGTTGCAATCCGGCAAGAGACATTTTCCCCCTCCTTGATGCATATCAATAAGAAATAGAATATAGCTATCATATATTAAGTACGCGTAGTATAACACAGGCTCAAGCGTTGTTAAAGTAGGTGGGCTGAGAGTTCTCAGGGGGTTCATAGTCGCTATTGGGTTTGTTGATTGGTGCGCGTAAATACTATAACATAAAGAGAACGGGAGAGTGAAGAGAATAGCTGTGAACCTTTTCACAGATTGACACAAAAGCAGAGTGCTTTGTGATATTAGATAAGGAGATTCCGCATGAGTACAACGAATACGACGGAGACCGCGACGGTTGAGCGTTCCAATTCGTTTCTGACAAGATTGATCGATCGTATCACGCTGGGAACCAATGCCAGGATGATCTATGGCGACCCGGTTGAGCGCGATGGGGTGACGGTGATCCCGGTTGGTAAAGTGCGCTGGGGACTTGGCGGGGGAGAGGGAGGAGATGTGGAGGGCAATGGAGGCTCAGGAGGAGGTGGTGGCATCACGGTTTTGCCAATCGGCTTTATCGAGATCAAGAACGGCCTGGCACGCTTTAAACCAATCTTCGATCCTGCGCTGATCGTACAGATTATCGCCGCTTCCGCTTTAACCTCGCTGGTGCTCCTGACCGGAGCAAGGAGAATCGTCGAGGCGGCGAGGAAAAAGTAAGAGCTTGAAGCTCTCTGTGGTGTGAAGATCATACTGAAACAACTTTGAGGTAATGAAGCTAGCTCCAGGCAGGAGCACCTTTATTGCCTCAATTACATGTATAAAGAAAAAATCCAGACACCCTACAATCTGGTCAGGTAAAGGAAATAACATTGACATATATGTATTTAACGCTATAATCTCTTCTATAAAGCGAGGAAGTATTTGGAGGGATCGTTGGAGAATAATCTGTATTTTTGAGATGTAGGTTGTTTGTTGTATGTCGTTATTTGTATAGTCGAGCATGATGTATATAATAAGGAAAATAGAGCATGGGTTTGGTAGAGCCGGTTCAGGAAAATAATCGTATTATTCAGCATTTTAAGCCTGGCGATTCGACGGCAGTTCCTTCAAATGTAACGTATCGTCTGAGCAAGATACGTAAACTGGGTATTTTAAAAGGGAAATGGCTTGATTGTGGGTGTGCTGATGGAGGCTATACAGTGGCTCTTGTCGATAGCGGTGCTGAGAGTGCTGTTGGAGTTGATGTAATCGAGGAGCGCATCCTGAAGGCGAAGGAGCGTGAAAAAGATAATCTCAATGTCGAATTTTTTCATCTGACGAACGACGATTTGCCGTTTCCCGATGCATTTTTTGATGGCGTGATGATGAACGAGGTGCTGGAGCATGTGAGGGATGAGGTACACACGCTACGAGAGATATTACGAGTGTTGCGGCCTGGCGGGCATCTGGTAATTATGAGTCCCAATCGCTGGTTCCCATTTGAAGGACACGGCATGCACATTGGAGAGCGCGTTTTTGCATTTCCTGTGCCTGTTTTGCCCTGGTTGCCCAGTAAGATTGGTCAGCAATTTATGTTTGCTCGCAACTACTGGCCGTCGGAGATGCGAGACCTTGTGAATCGGGTGGGGTTTGCCGTATGGAAGGTTGATTTTGTTTGGCCAATATTTGAGGTATGGCCCTGGCTGCCACAGCCTGTCATTCGCCAGTATCGCAAGGTGCTGCCGGTGATTGAGCGTACCCCTTTCGTTCGTCGCTTCGGCGTCTCTGTCTTTCTTGTCGCTCAAAAGCGTTAAGGGATGCACTATAAGGTCTGGGCATGAAGAGAAGGAGTTGGATTGGTGCGAATGGGTCGTTATAGACGGTTGCTAGTCATCATTGTAACGTTGAGTAGCATCTTCATGCTGGTCCTCTCCTGTGTCTGGTTATGGGCAGGAAATCAGGCTCTTGCTCTTTTGCCCATAACACTACCAGGAAAAAATATTCCAGCGTCGAATGATGCAACATCGGATGATACAGGTTCACCAGTAACTTTTGTTGAACGATCAGGAGCCGCGCTTATTCTCGATGGCAAGCCATTTCGTTTTTCTGGGGCAAACGTTTATTGGCTCGGGTTGAGGGAGATCAATGGCGGGGTGGCGTATCCAAGTCATTTTATGGTAGATGATGCGTTGGCAACTGCTGAACTGATGGGGGCGACGGTTGTACGGAGCCATACACTAGGAGCCTCGGTTGGCTGCCAACTCTGCATTGAGCCGGCCCCTAACAACTTCAATGCAAGAGCTCTTCAAGCTATTGACTATGCCGTGCAATCTGCGAAGAAACACCACTTG
>JAICIM010000067.1 GCA_025928885.1 Ktedonobacteraceae bacterium
CCCCCCCCCCCCCCCCCCCCCCCCCAACTACGACATCTTCGCGGAAATTGTTGTAAAGACTCATTATCATGGAAGAGATGAAAGAAGAGGTTGGCTGATTTTTGTAGCGGGGTGTAGTATAAGCTGCCCCGCCACAAAAAAGAGCAGACGATTAGCCTTTGAGGCCGCCGCTGATGCCCTTCACAAAGAAGCGCGAGACCAGCGTATAGAGGGCAACGGCAGGTAGGGCATAGAGCATCGCATATGCCGCCAGTTGTCCATAGTTGACCTGACCATAGGCACCGAAGAAGGTGTAGATGTTGACCGATGCGGGCTGTAGTTCCGGGGTTTGCAGGATGATCAGCGGGACGAAGAAGTTGGTCCAGGCACCCAGGAAGCTCCAGACGCCAACAACTGAGATGCCCGGTGCAGCCATCGGCAACATGATATACCAGAACGATTGGAAGATATTCGCACCATCAATCCACGCCGCCTCCTCCATCTCAACCGGTACCGAATCGAGGAAGTTCTTCATCAGCCAGATGCTGAAGGGGAGCGAACTAGCGGTGAAGAAGAGAATGCAGCCCTGCAAGGTATCGGTCAGATTGAGCGAGACGTACATCGCGTAGAGGGGTGTCACCAGGGCCAGGATCGGCAATGCGCTGGCGAAGAGGATGATGTACATCAACGTTGCCTTGAAGCGAAAGGGATAGCGCGAGAGGGGATAGGCAGCCAGACCGGAAAGCACGACCACCAGGATCATGGTGCTGACCGCCATAATCAGGCTATTGGTAAAGGGCAGAACGACCAGGCCATTGCTAATGATCGTGATATAGTTGTCAAGGCTGGGTGCCGTGGGCCATTGCAAGGCTAGTGTGGCGCTCGTATTGATGCTGGCAAAAATAGGCCAGAGCAGGGGAATGAGAAAGTATAGCCCTATGAGCGTCAGAAAGATATAGACAAACGTTGGAATAACAATGCGGCGAATAGCCATATATATTCTCCTTCTAGCGTATTTAGATCTCTACACGTAGGATGCGGATATAGATCAAAGAGAGAATGGCACCTACCGCGATAATCAAGAGAGCAATGGCGCTACCATAGCCGATTTGATAGAACTGGAATGCCTGACGATATTGATAAATGGTCAAAAGCTCCGTATTGAGGTTGCTGCCAGCCGTCAGTACATAGACAAGCGTGAAGTCGGAGAGCGTCGCCAGCGTAATCAGCAACAGATCGGTGGCAATTGAGCCTTTGATGAGCGGAAGAATAATGCTGCGAACGCGTTGCCAGAGATTCGCGCCATCGATAGCCGCAGCTTCTAGTAGCTCATCGGGAATGCCTTCCAGAGCCGATGCGTAGAGTAGCATGGAGAAGGCCGTGCCGCGCCAGATATTGGCGATGATGATCATCTGCATCGGATATTCCTGCACCCAGGCATGCTGGGGCAGCGTGAGAGTCGTCATAATCGTGTTGAGCAGGCCAGGGGAGAGTACGCTCTGGGGGCCGCCAGCTAAGAACGAATTCCAGAGGAAGCCGGCCACGACATCGGGGATCACCCATGCGCTGATGATAATCGCTCCCAGCACGCTTTTAAAGACCTTTTGGCGATTGCGCATCAGGAGCGCCAGCAGGAGACCCATGCCAGCCTGCCCGAGCAGTGCCGAGAAGACAAGATAGGTGAGCGAGACGCGGAAGGCGTTGAGAAACTCGCCATCGCGTACAATCTGAGCAAAGTTTTGCAGACCAACCCATTGCGGCGTCGCGGCACCAGCGCCGGTCAGGGCCATATTGGTGAATGAGACGTAAAAGGCCCAGAAGGCCGGGCCAAGCATGAAAATGGCGATCACAATGAATGCCGGGGCCATGAATAAGAGGCTAATGCGCAAGCGCTTACGTCTCCGGCTCTGAGGAGTGACATCGACGAGCTTGATTGCCTCAGCCTGAGTCTTCACCTGCATTGTTGAAACTCCTTTGAATAGGACGAAGCACAACGTGGATAGTAATGATCTTGAAAGAAGAGATCTGTAGTAGCTTTGGGCAAGCCGTCCAGATCAATTGCTTTAACTATACATTACCAGATGCCCGTCGTGCTTCATCTCCTGTGCCGATGATACAAATCAGCGTATCATCGGCACACCTCCACGCTAGTTATTTCGTTTCTGTGTTATCGGCTCCCGCGATATTGGTGGCCGCCTGTTGGTAGGCTTTCATCGCATCGGCTGATGACTGTCCCTGCATGACCTGCTGCATGGCGCGGTCGATCTCAACCGAGAGCTTGGGATAGGCCGGGAAACCTGGACGGAACTGTGTAAAGCCTACCAATTCGGTGAAGAACGGAGATAATGGAACGTTTTTATAGTCTGCTACGTCAACAATGTCTTTGCGAGGCGTGATCTGTGAGGCGGCTACATCGTAGCTTGCCAGCATGTCTTTGCCATAAGCAACTTTCAGAACGTCGAAAGCCTCTTTTTTGTGCTGGGAGCGAGCCGTGATGGAGTCGGCCCAACCGCCAGAAAGAGTGACGTATTTAGGATCGTCGCCGAACTGCGTGGGCATCTTGGCAATCCCCATTGTCTGTTGCCACTGATCCCAGGGAGCAGCGCCGCCTTTGACCCAGTTGCCAGGGAGCCAGGAGCCATCGATGTCGATCGCCAGCTTGCCCTGTGGCAGCAACTGCTGAGATACGGTGTTGCCGGCGGTCGTGCTGAGGGCGATATCGTTGGTAGGGCCAAGCAGATTTTTCTGGTCATAGACCTGCTTTACAAAGTCGAGAGAGTCCTGGAAGCCTTTGCTCGACACAACCCACTTCTTGGTATCGTAGTTGTAGAGGGTGTGCTTGGTGCCGTAGAGCAGCATCTCGAAGCCCTGCATGGTCGATGCCTCGTCCATCGGGATACCCGAATAGAGGTTCATCGGAATGACATTAGGAACCTTCGCTTTGATGGTGCGAGCGGCTGTCAGGATGTCGGCCCAGTTCTTCGGCTGCCAGTCGGTCGCCAGTCCCGCCTTCTTGAAAATATCTTTGTTATACCAGATGGCGCGAACATCGGTGCCGTTCATGATGCCGTAGTTGTGGCCGTTGAACGTGGTGATCTTCTGCATGCTGTCGAACCACTGCTCTTTGTACTCAGGCCACGAGTTGAGGTAGTCATCAAGCGGAGCCAGATAGCCAGCGGTGACATCAGAGCCGACCAGGAAGCTGTCCTCACGCACGATATCAGGCGCGTTATTGGAGCGCATCATCAGATCTAGCTTGGTGTAGTAAGCACCTTCGTCGGCAACGATGGGGAGCAGCTTGATTTTGATGTTGGGGTTGGATGCTTCAACCTGTTGCTTGACTTTCGTCCACCAGATTTGATCCTGGTAAGGGGGAGAGCCAAATTGCTGATAGGCGACGGTGAGAGTGGTCGGACCATTACCACCGGATGTGTTGCCGGTAGAAGCTGATCCGCCGCACGCCTGAAGAACAAGCATTGCCAGCAGCGCCAGGCTGCTGATGAGAGATAAGGACGCTGGTTTTTTCAACCGATTACTCATGAAGCCTCTCCTTCATTGGATGGGACAAACAATGTATACAGGTAACCAATTGTGCAGATCTTTTAGAGCAACTTTGCCCCTAAAAGACGCTTGTATAAAGCAAAATAAAAAATACCTGTCTGCCTTACCCTCCTTCCGATAAGAGTTGCATACACATACATGAATATAAAGCATCTTTAAACATGTTTTCCCCCTGGATTATTCCGTTGTTTGCGCTGGCGTCATAAAAACCTTATACCCAAAGCTATGCAGGCGTGCCAGCACAAAAATATAGACAAGGGAAAACGTTTTTTCAAGATGATTATACGGTAGTAATAGTAACCCGATGCAAAGTAGATGTCAAGTGTTTGCATAAACATTTCTCTATCAGAGGGGGGAATGCTGGCAAATCTCCTTCACAAGACGAAAAAAATCTGCTAAAATAAGCATAAAACTATGGTAATACGCGAAATAAACGGCGACATGGCTTTTGGAAAGATGCCGGAAATGGACAAAAAATGTAGTAAAGCAGGAGTTTCTTGACAATAAGTGCGGGTCAGATTATACTTGAGGAAAAGGTAATCGGTTACTCAGATTTTGCGCCATGCTTGTGCGCTTTGGTCAGTGTCTATCTCCCGCGTTCACGGTTTTATTTATTGCAGAAGGATTGAATGTATGTCGAAGGTGACTATTTACGATGTTGCGAAGCTAGCAGGAGTTTCAACGGCCACCGTCTCGAAAGTTTTGAACAGTACCGGGCGTGTGGGCAAGGAGACGATCTTGCGCGTCGAGCGTGCTGTGGAAGAGCTACAATATCGTCCCAACTTGCTCGCCAGCGCCCTCAAGAAGAAGCGCACGTTTACGCTGGGTTTGCTGGTGCCTGATGTTGTGAATCCCTTTGCCAGCCTGCTAATACGCGCAATAGAAGAAATTGCTCTCTCGCATAATTATTCGGTGCTTGCTTGCAGCACAGACAACAGGCAGGAGCGCGAGGAAAAGCTGGTGGATACCTTGCTTAGCAAGCGCTTCGACGGCATTATCATCGCCTCGTCCGAATTTTCCAGCGAGAGTGCGATTGAGCAGCTCAAAAGGCAGGATGTACGCGCCGTCTTTGTGGATCGTGTCATGACCGATTCGCCCTATCCCGTTTTTGCCACCGATCATTATCTTGGTAGCTATCTGGTCACTGAGCATCTGATACAGCTAGGGCATCGCAAGCTGGCAATTTTTCTAGAGCCACTCTATTTGCGCTCTTCGCTTGAGCGGTTGCGCGGCTTTTCGGCGGCCCTGGAAGCCTATGGGATCGCGCAGAACAGTTTCCAGGTCTATAGCGGCGGTTTTGGTGCGGAAGCTGGCTATGCGCTGGCCCAGCAGATCCTTCAGCGGGAAGATCTGCCGACGGCGATCGTTGCCACCACCGATCTTATCGCGATGGGTGTACTGCAAAAGCTGCATGAGGTTGGTATCACGGTGCCACGTGATATGTCGCTGGTTGGCTACGACGATATCCCTCTGGCAAGCATGGCCGCACCACCTCTGACCACTGTGGCCCAGCCCGTTGCTGAGATGAGCAAACTGGTCGTTGCCTCCATGTTGAGCGAGGAGCCACCAGAAATTACGACAACGCTGCTGTCGCCGAAACTGGTTGTGCGTAGTTCGACCACTGCGCCTGGAAGCTGTATAGCAGCGGAGCACGCGTAAAATACTGGCTAGCTCAGCTTTCCACGATAATAAACAGGTCGAAATGGCCCTCGCTGACCGCAATGGAGCGATGCTGGGCGGTGGGATTGATGGAGGTCAGGCGCGGGCAGGTAAAGCTGCCTTTCATTCTGTCCAGGCCAGTGTAGGGCGTTGGTTGATCGCTCTCGATATCGACCGTGCAGGCGATGCCGGGAGTCATTGGCAGATCCCAGGCAGAGGCATTTTTCCCAAAGTCGATACGCACATCGCCGCCGTTGCTATGCCCCTCCAGCGTATAGGTGCGTGGCCCCTCATAGCCATAGAACGCCATGATGACCGATTGCCCTGCATGTGCCACCTCGATCGTGAACTCTTTATGGCCATGACGCAATTTTGATGTCTGCACCTGTGAGGTGATCGTATACGCACCGCTGACCTGGCCTGTTGTGGTAAAGCTAATCGTATTGGTCAACGTTGGTAGAGGTATCGTACTGGCTGGTGTGGCTGTACTGGTGAGATCGGTTTGAGTCTGATTGCTCGTTGCTCCAGCGCAAGCGGCAAGCGTACAGAGCAGGCCGAGTAAGAGCAGGAGCGTTGACAAAGGCTGTTGTTTTTGCATGGGACACATTCCTCGTGTGGATCTTGCCCTAAGCTTAACTGAAAATGTGTGCCGTTGGCAAGTCTTTCACTGTGGCAGCAAACAGTTTTCGTGCAATATTGATGAGTTCGGCAAAGAGGTTCGTAGTCGCGCGACTTTTGAAAGGAGAATCCCATAATTAGCGGCTTCTGAAGAACCCGCCACATCAGGCTATTTTATTATTGCGGATAGGTAAATTGAGCAGAAAGCAAGCCTGTAAAGCGACGATATGCTATACTGTAAGCGACTTTTTCGGTCAACAGAACAAGAACAATGGAGAGTCTTTCATGGCACAAAACGTACCTATTACAGTAGCTTATGGCGATGGCATTGGTCCTGAGATTATGGATGCCACCCTGAAGATTATCCAGGCGGCAGGCGCTCGAATAGATATTGAAGAGATCGAAGTAGGGGAAAAGGTCTATCTTCGCGGAGTGAGTGCTGGTATCGAGCCAAGTGCGTGGGAGTCGCTCCGGCGCACGAAGGTATTTCTTAAAGCTCCAATCACCACTCCCCAGGGCGGCGGCTACAAGAGTCTCAACGTCACCGTACGCACCGTTTTCGGCCTCTACGCCAATGTGCGGCCCTCAGTCGCTTATTATCCTTTTGTAGACACCAAACATCCCAATATGGATGTGGTGATTATTCGTGAGAATGAAGAGGATCTCTATTCTGGTATCGAGTATCGGCAGACGCACGATATGGTGGAGAGCCTCAAGCTGATCAGCCGTCCCGGCAGCGAGAAGATTGTTCGCTATGCTTTCGAGTATGCTCGCACCAATAACCGCAAAAAAGTGACCTGCTTTGTGAAGGACAACATCATGAAGCAGAGCGACGGCCTTTTCCATGAGGTTTTTGATGAGATTGCTGCCGAGTATCCTGATATTGTCAATGAGGCATGGATCGTTGACATCGGCGCAGCCAAGCTTGCCGATACCCCGGAAGCGTTCGATGTGATCGTCATGCCCAACCTGTATGGCGATATTCTCTCCGATGTGGCCGCCCAGATTGCCGGCTCGGTTGGTCTGGCCGGTGCCGCTAACATTGGTGATTCATGCGCCATGTTTGAGGCGATTCACGGTTCGGCCCCACGTCGCGCCAGGCAAAATCTTGCCAATCCCTCCGGCCTCTTGCTTGGTGCCGTGCTGATGCTGGTCCATATCGGTCAGCCGGAGATCGCAACGCTGGTGCATAACGCCTGGCTGCGCACATTGGAAGATGGCATTCACACCTATGATATCTACGAGGAAGGTGTGAGCAAGCAGAAGGTGGGGACGAAAGAGTTTGCTGATGCCGTCGTTGCCCGCATCGGGCAGAAGCCGGAGAAGCTCAAGGCGGTCAGCTACTCCTCAACCGCTGGCGAGGTGAGCGGCAATGGGAAAGCCCATGTGCAGTCGCTTGAGAAAAAAGATCTGGTCGGCGTCGATGTCTATCTGGAATGGCGCGAAGGCACTGCTGATGCGCTGGGCGCCGCCGTACAGAAAGTCAATGGCGCTGGTCTAGAGTTGAAGCGCATCACTAACCGTGGCGCGAAAGTGTGGCCGGAAGGCTTGCCGGAAACCTTCTGCACCGATCACTGGCGCTGCCGCTTCCAGCCTGCTCAAGCTGGTGTGGTCACCTATTCTCAGGTGGTCGGGCTGCTTCAGCGCTTTGCTGATGCCGGTTTTGACGTGATTAAAACTGAGAATCTCTACACCTTTGATGGCAAACCTGCTTATTCGGCGATTCAGGGAGAGTAGTTCTCGGTTGCTCAAAACAAAAAAAGTGGTGAGGCTGCTTTAGCAGAAACCTCGCCACTTTTTTTGTTTGTTCTCCTGGTTCTCGTAACGATTTTGCGACGCTCGTACATTACGATGTGACTATAACGCTATTGCGGGATTCTCGAAACCGTGCTCGAAACCTGCCAGTATCGTTGTGTGGAGAGATGTGCAGGAGACCTCCCTGCCATCTCTATTTTTCTTACCCCTTGCGCCCTGCTGCTCGTTTATTGCTCTGCAAATGGCACTGAGAAAAAAGGCATACCTGTAACTGAATAAGAGAATACCGTGTTTTGATAGATGGAAGGAAATTTTAGGACGAGAGCATAGTCTCTTTATCGCTTGATGATGAATAGACGCACGAGCGTTTCGTTATGATGCCGCGCTCAGGATGATTCGTCGCATTCTCTGGACCGGACCAGGTAGTGTTTATAAAGGATATATTGATGCAAAACATGAAATTATCATCATTTTCCACAAAACTTGTGCCTGATATCGTCATCATCTCTGAACTGGCTCTGCGCTGTCAGCAAGAAATGGATTGTCTCTGGCGTGGTGGAGATATAGAGGGGGCGGCAGGTCTGCAATTGCTTTCGTTAGCGACATTACATAATGACGAGCAGCTCTGGTCTGCTCTGGAGCGCTGTTTTACCCCTGTCGTTCGGGCCTGGCTGCGTCGTCACCCGCGTTATGAGGACGCCTGTCGCGTCAAGGCGGAGCGGCGTTATGTGGCGCTGGCGCTGGCAAAATTCCGCCATGAAGTGATTGCGCAAGCGATGACATTTCCAACGCTCTCGGCGGGATTACGCTATTTGCTGGTCTGTATCAATAGTGTGCTGCTCGATACGCTGCGCAGCGTGGCCTGGCTTGAAAAGATCAAGCAGCATGAATTGCTTACCTCTAATGTGGCTACCGATGATGCGCTGGACCCCCTGTTATTGCAGCAGGTGCTCGCCACGAATGAACGGGAACAGCGGCTGGCCTACCTGCTGTTCTCTTGCGGCCTCAAACCACACGAAATTCTTGAAATCTGTCCATCTGAATTTACAGATATTCAGGAAGTGTATCACCTGTTCTCTTCTCTCTTGAAAAATTTTCGTGAATATGAACAATAAAACATGGATAGTAGTAGAATCACGCTCTGAGTTGTAAGAAGGAGGACTCTTTCCTCTCCTTCTCACGACTCAGAGCGCGATTGCATACATGGAGCCTCAAGAAATCGTCTTATGCTTTCAAACCTGTTGTGGCGATACCCTGAATGATCTGGCGCTGGAAGATGATGTAGACGATCAAGACGGGTATAACGGCGATGACCGAGCCTGCCATCACCATTGTCCACTCGGTTGCGTATTGTCCGCGAAACTGACTGAGCATCAGAGGAACGGTGAACTTATCCGGTGTGTTAAGCATAATGAGTGGCCGGAAGAAATCGTTCCACATGCCCAGGAAAGAGAAAATGCCCAGTGCCGCCAGCGGTGCTTTGAGCAGGGGTAGCAGGATGTTCCAGTAGATGGTCCAGCGGTTCGCCCCATCCACAATCGCGGCCTCTTCTAATTCGACAGGGATGCTCATAATGAACTGGCGCATCAGGAAGACGCCAAAGGCGCTGAACAGGGATGGCGGCACAATCAGAGAGAGGTGGGTATCGAGCCAGCCAAGCTCCTTCATCGTCAGGAACACCGGAATGATGGTGAGTTGGAAAGGGATCATCAACGTTGCCAGGAAGAGGATAAAGATGATATCCCGCCCAGGAAACTTGATGCGAGCAAAGGCGTATCCGGCCATTGAGCAGGTAAGCAACTGGCAGAAGACGACGATTGCGGCAATGTAAGTACTGTTAAAGTAGCCCAGACCAAAGGGGAGTGCATTCAGCGAATCCGGGAAATTGCTCCAGACAAACGGATTGGGAATCCAGGTTGGGGGATCGCTGAATGCCTGGCTGGTATCTTTCAATGAGGTGAGCAGCATCCAGAGGAAAGGTGCAGCCATAGCAAGCGCACCAATAATCAATAACAGGTGGATTAGAATCCTTCCCAGTATATAGGGAACGCTGCTTTTTTGTTGTGAGCGAACATGAGTCTGCTTTGCCCCACTCGCTTCATCCTTGCTAATCGTTTCTTGCAACATAGCGTTAACTTCTCTTTCTCATGCAATTTTATACATCACGCATCACACATCGTAGTTTACCCAGCGTCTCTGGAACTGGAACTGAAATATAGTCAGTGCCAGCAAGATCGCAAAGAGGAGCACGGCTACAGCGCTAGCCGGGCCGAAGTTTGAGGCTTCAAAGGCCAGATGATAGATGTGATAGACGAGGGTGTAACTATCTTTGCCTGGACCACCACCGGTCAATACGTAGATGAGATCGAATCCCTGGAAGGAATTGATGATCGAGATCACGGTCGTAAAGAAGATAGTGGGCGTGAGCAGAGGCAGCGTGACATTTCTGAAGAGCTGGAACCTGTTTGCTCCGTCGATGCGTGCCGCTTCAGCATAGGTTGCAGGTATTCCCTGTAAACCAGCCAGGAAGATGATCATATTGAAGCCGAGACCGCCCCAGATGCTCACCATCGCAATCGATGGGATGACCACATGCGAATCGGTGAGCCAGCCGGGACCTTGAATATGGAACGCGTTGCGCAAGAAGCTGTTGATTAAGCCATAGTCGCTATTTAAGAGCCAGGCCCACATCACAGCGATGGCGACCGGACCCGTCACGACTGGCATAAAGTAGAGAACCCGGTAGATGTCTTTTCCGCCGACCTTGTGTAGTCCGAGGGCGACTAAGAGGGCGAGGACAAGTCCACCGGGTACAACGATAAGCGTGTAGAGGAGCGTGTTTACAAACGCGATACGTAGATCGGTGCCTTGAAACTGATCGATAAAGTTCTGCAACCCGACGAATTGAATCTGTCCCAACCCATCCCAACTATTCACACTCAAATAGAACACGACGATAAGGGGGATGAGGGCGAACGCCAGGATACCGATCATTTGCGGGAGAATAAAGAAGTAGCCCCAGATGGCCTCTTTTATCCGCCTTTTGCGTAGATTCTCATTGGCTGGAAGGTGCCGAGGATCTCCTAACGATTGTACTTGATACTCCATGTCTGCCAACCTTACCTTCTAGTGATAGAAACTGCAAGGAAAAGAGCTGGATCGTCTTCAAGCGCTTTTCCTTGCAATTTCAAAGTGGCTACGTCACCTGTTTATTTGAGGGTGTCTTGAGCTTTCTTGATGCGAGGATTAGCCATAGCCGCAACCTGCCCAAGTACTGTGGTGACATCTTTGCCCTGCAACCAGACGGGTTCGAGCGCCGTCTTGATGTCGTCGCTCAGTGCTGGCGTGCTGCCCTCTGCTGGGAAGAGGCCATAACCATTGTTACGCGCGTCGAGCAAGTATTGCGCGTGTGCTGGATCGTTGCCTTCGAGCACCACTTTCTCAGCATCCGCCGATTTGATCGAAGGCACCGCGTTACCGCCGCCATGCAGCCTGAAGGTCTGTCCCTCGCCAGAGACAAAGTTGGTCAGGAAGTCAAATGCCTGATCGGTGAGCTTAGTCTTTTTATTGATGACCATATATGCAAGCGCAACCGGGGCTGGTGCGATCTTGCCGGTAGAAGAGGGGAACGGCACGATATCGTACTCCAGGCCGCCTGCTTTTTTGAAGGAAGGAAGATTCCAGCGGCCAATAGAGAGGAAGCCGACCTGGTTGCCGATAAATGCCAGATCAGATCCCTGGCCCTTTGGCAGCGTACCAGCGTAGGTCATGGTCTTGTTGCGCGTCTGGTCGGCCAGCCATTTGAAGGCTTCGAGCGATTTGGGGTCCTGATGCGCGATAAAGTCGCCATAGCCGTTATCGGCATAGATCTGACCACCGTTTGTGGTACACCAGGCATAAAATTGTAATGACCAGGCATCCAGAATGAAGCCCATCTTGCCCTTCGCATGAATCTTTGTGATCATGTCGGTAAAGGCATCTCGGGTCCACTTGCCCTGCTCATAGAGGTCGTAGGGCATGGTGGTGATGCCTGCATCGGCAAGAACCTTTTTGTTGAACCAGATCACCAGTGGATTACAGTCAACGGGTACGCCAAAGATTTTGCCGCTTTTGGTTTTCGCAGCTCCCCACAGATCGGAGACGTAATCATCGGCCTTTTCTTTGCTTTTGGAGCTGTCAAGCAGGTCGTTCAATTGCATAACTGTCTGGTTTGCAACCAGCTTGGCAACGTCACCATCGCCGACATAGAAGACATCGGGCGCGGTGCCGCCGTTCAATTGCGTCAAAATTTTGGTGAAATAGTTGTTGTCGGCTGAGGGGATGAAGGTATACTGTACGTTGGTTTTGTGTTTTGTGTTGTAGTCAGCGGTGAAATCCTTAAAGCGCTGAATTTCTCCCGTGTTGGCCCAGTTGGACCATTTGATGGAGGCTCCGCTGCCGCCACTGCCCCCGCTGCTCCCACCGCCACAGGCTTCAAGCATGGCAATAATGCCGCTGAACGAAACCCCCAGGGCCATCGCACGACCGATGAACTCTCGACGATGAATGCGGCCAGTTTGCAAATCTTGAAGTAACTTTTGTGTATCGCTCACGGGTTCTATTCTCCTGATTAGAACTTGCTGGTTCAACTATGAGACCAGTACTGACATTATGACTTTCAGGTATAGCTTGTTATTCGAGCATAGCTAATAATGCTCAATACGCGCTGTTTCTACTTTGAAACGCGAGGAAACGCGAATAATAGAAATCGCAAATAAGTTCAATCTGCATCAACACAAGCAGCATAAATGGTGAAATGCAGCTTTCTTTTTGCTGTACTGCTTTTTCTATTTTGCTCCTTTCTACGGTGTTGTGGCCGGGATGGATTGGCGGGTTTGTGTGGCCTGCTATAATCAATAACACTGTCCGCTGCTAAAGTGTAACACCTGGACGGCTGCTCTCTACAATAGAATGTAATGAGATGGAATAAGGCGTGTATGCAGCGATTGGCTGAAGGCCGGGGTGTACGGTACTTATAGTGAATAAGCGAACCTATCTTCATTACACTGTAAGTGCGTTATGTTTAGAGAGGGTACACGCAAATACAACGTACACCTGTTGTATGAGAGGAGGGATTGGCGATACAAAGGAAGAACATGTTTCAAGCTTGTCAGAGGATTGACAAACTTTTGCATCTTTGATGTCTCCATTGTCTGACTCCATGCGTCCTGGTATGGTTTAGCAGCAAGGCGAGAGCGGCTACGTAGCCTCTCTCTGAGTTTCGGGAAAACGTTTCCCGAAACGTATAACAAAATTAACATAAAGTAATTCTCTTTGTCAATATGGAGAGATCGTGAAAAGATTATGTCTCGATGATGCTATTGTAGCTTTCATCTATTCTTAATAGGTGCTGATATTTTTACAATCAGTGCTTCTGCGGGTATATATTTCTTGAGATGCATATGTGGTTGTTGCACTCGTCCCTTTTGAGTGGATATAATGGGCTTAATTATCTGACCTGTAAAGGCTTTTTGGACCATTTGCCGTACACGTTCTCTTGCGGGCTATCCTGTGGGGGGAGGGTGCGGGTTTATCTGTATGTAATGGAGTGAGACCGCATGCCCAGCTATGCCCATCGCGTGGATACCTTTGGGACCACTATTTTTACTGAAATTAATGTGCTTGCACAGCAACATAATGCTATCAACCTGGGACAGGGCAAGCCTGATTTTGATGCTCCTGTGGATGTGGTGGCGCAGGTCGTCCGGGCGCTTCAGTCTGGCTATCAAAATCAATATGCCCCCGGACCGGGCGTCCCCTCGTTGCGCAAAGCCGTTGCCGACCACGCTGCACGCTTTTATCAGCTCGATATCGATCCAGCTCGCGGCGTGATCGTCACTTCGGGTGCAACGGAAGGTATTCTGGCCTCTGTGCTGGGGCTGGTCGATCCCGGTGATGAGGTGATCGTCATTGAGCCGTGCTACGATTCGTATGTGCCGAGCATCATTATGGCGCATGCCGTCCCCGTATATGTGCCGCTGCATCCACCCACGTGGAGCTTTGATCCTGATGAGTTGCGTGCTGCTTTTAGCAAAAAGACGCGGGCGCTGCTCTTGAATACGCCGCAAAATCCCAGCGGTCGCGTTTATACCCGCGAAGAGCTGACGTTGATTGCTGAACTGTGCATTGAGCACGATGTAACCGTGATTTGCGATGAGGTCTATGAGCATCTCACGTTTGCGGATGCACAGCATATTCCGCTCGCGACTCTGCCAGGAATGTTTGAGCGTACGGTCACGATCAGCAGTTCGGGCAAAACTTTTAATGCCACTGGCTGGAAGATCGGCTGGGTCTATGGACATCCCGATCTGGTGGAAGGGGTGGCGCGTGCTCATCAGTTTATTACGTTTGCGGTGCATCATCCCACACAGGAAGCGATTGCCTACGCCCTCGCTCTGCCCGATTCCTACTATCAAGATTTCCAGGCGATGTATGAGGGCAAGTTGGCGCTGTTGAGATCGGCGCTCGACGGTTGCGGGCTGCCATACGCTGCGCCCCAGGGGACCTACTTTGTGATGACCAACTTCTCCGATTTCTTTGACGGCACTCCCACCGAGTTTGCCTATTATCTGACAAAAGAGATCGGCGTCGCCTGTATTCCCCCGGAAACTTTCTATTCCGCCGAGCATCTGCACATCGGGAGCAAGTATGTGCGCTTCTCTTTCTGCAAGAGTGATGAAATGTTGCTCGGGGCGAAAGAACGCCTGGCCAAACTACGTCGTAAATAGACATGGTGGGATGGCTCACCTGTTGCTAAAAGGAGAGGTGGCAAAACCGGGCTATCGTTACTCTGCTGGCCAGAGTGATAGCTCGGTTTTGGGATCGAACAGATAGATCTGTTCGCGATGGATGCCAATATTGATGATCTGGCCGACCTGGAGGTAGACATCTTTCTGGGTTCCGAAGACCGCGAGAATCTCAGACATGGTGCCAATCTTGAGCCAGACAGAGGTTTCCCCTACCCGCGCTTCGAGACGCATAATCTGGCCACAGGTGAGAAAGTACTCGCTGTGATCGATCTGGTTGAATGCCCATTCAGGAATGATGGCATCTGGTCGAATGCCCAGTTTCACCCGGGTCAGTTTGCGATTCTTCAGCGTTTGCGTCCAGCGGCTCGGCAAGGTGAAATAAATGCCCTCTCCTATGAGGCTGTAGCGGGGATCAGAGTGGACGATATCGACATCGAGAATGTTCATGCGTGGCGTGCCGATGAACTGCGCGACGAACAGATTGACCGGTTTCCGAAACAGCTCGGTTGGCGTCCCCGTCTGGAGTATTTTTCCTTTGACGATCACTGCCATCCGCTGGGCAATAGCAAACGCCTCTGCCTGATCATGCGTCACGTAGACGGTCGGCTTTTTCTTGAGGTTGTGGACCATAACCATGTCCTGGCGCACTTGCAAGCGGAGAGGTGGATCGAGGTTGGAGAGTGGC
The DNA here is from genome assembly GCA_025928885.1 of Ktedonobacteraceae bacterium. Taxonomy (GTDB): domain Bacteria; phylum Chloroflexota; class Ktedonobacteria; order Ktedonobacterales; family Ktedonobacteraceae; genus JAICIM01. Next base: position 15,046 of record JAICIM010000067.1, read on the forward strand.
TCGTCGAAGAGATAGACATCGGCACTTTTGACGAGAGCACGCGCCAGCGCTACACGTTGCCGCTCGCCTCCCGATAAGTCTTCTATTGAGCGGTTTAAAATAGTTTTCAAGTTTAGCTTATTGGCTGCTTCGGCAATGCGCTTACTAATATCTTCTTTGCCCACTTTGCGCACTTCCAGCCCGTAAGCAATGTTGTTGTAGACATCCATGTGAGGATAGAGGCCGAGATCCTGGAAAACAACACCGACGTTGCGTATGTGTGGAGGGTGTTTCGTGATGTCCTGCCGGTCGATCCAGACAGTGCCACGCGTTGGCGGCTCCAATCCACTGATCATACGTAAAATTGTTGTCTTTCCCCCTCCCGACGGCCCCAGCAATACGAAGAACTCGCCATCTCTGACCTGAAAACTTACGTCTTCTACGACGAGATTACGGCCAATGCGTTTTACCAAACCTTTTACTTCTACTTCACTCATTCCTACGAGATCTCCTTTGGCGTCTACTACGCCTGTATACGGCTCTTTCTCAGTTGCTCTCGTGTAAGAGCGACCCGTATGGAGACAGCGGAAAGGCCCCGGTAACGTGATACGTCGTCGATATCCAATACACCCAGACAACAGCAGTGTTGTCTACCGCTCATCTACGGCGAGGGGAGTAAAGCGCTCGGCAAGGGTTATTGATCTGTAGGGTATGCAGTTATCTCTCTCCGACCAATAAACACCTGGCCTTACTTACTATAACGATTCCCATCAATCTATTTTGCAGAACCCTGCTCCGCCGTACTTTCTGGGAGGACATTCCCAGTGGTTGCCCGTGTACGTCTCTCAGGATTCCTGCCTATAGCCTCGTAGGAGTATAACAAAAAAGCTCTAAGTATACAACAACCAGGGAGAAATACTGGAGTATTTAGCCGGTAAATGCGGGCTAGCCCTACGCTCAGCCCGTTATGACAAAGGTCCTGTTTACCCTCTTTTTACTGCATCGTTCTGTGTCTTTCTGTGTAAACCTGTTTCTTTATAGTGAGCTACTTTCTGCCCCCCTTTTCGGGTTGATTCACCCTTTATCCAGGCCAATTACAGAGCATGCGTTGTTTGTGCCGCTACTATGATCTCACGACATTGAATGGAACTGACTGCTCTGAGCACTACAGGGTCCTGCCTGGATATGATATAAAATTGATGTAGTTGTATGTTTTGCCATCTTTGCATTGATGGTGTTTGAGATAGGAAAGGGTGCTATGGCTCGTATTAAACTGGCTTATATTGGGGGAGGAAGTACGCGTGGTGCAGGTACAATGGCGTCGTTCATTCATCAAGGCGAGAACTTTAACGGCTCCGAAGTCGTGCTGATCGACCTCAATGAGGAGCGCTTGAAGCTCGTTCAGACGCTTGCGCAGAGGATGACGCGTGCGCGAGGTCTCGACCTCACCTTTTCCATTACAACCGACCGCCGCGCCGGTTTGCAAGGGTGCGATGCCGTCCTGACCAGCTATCGGCCCGGAGGCTTTGAGG
>JAICIM010000710.1 GCA_025928885.1 Ktedonobacteraceae bacterium
CTTCTGGTTCCGCTCAACATATTCCCGCATCGCCTCCTCATAGCGTACAAACGCGGTATGATAATCGCCACCAGCCTCTTTGAGTTCTCCCGCCAGCACATAGGCTCCCACAATAGCCAGATTCGTCCCCTGACCAGAGAGCGGCGACGGACAATAGCCGGCATCTCCCACCAGCGAGACTCGTCCCTTTGACCAACATGGCATCTGGATCAGACCAATTGCATCAAAGTAGAAATCGGGGGCATCCTGCATCGCATTGAGCAGTTGGGGGATCTCCCATCCCTCTCCGGCAAACATTTTCGCCACAATCTCTTTCTGCTCCTGGCTATTGTGACGATCATAGGCGATCTGCGGCGCGGTGAAGTAAAACATCACCTTCGCCTCGTCGTTCTGTCGGGAGCTATACATACCGGCCAGTTTGCCCGGCATATTATAGACCAGTTGCCAGCGATCCAGCTGCAGGTGATTAGGGGCAGTGAAGATCGAGACATAATAGCCGAGATGACGGAGAAATTGGGACTCAGCACCAAACGTCAACACACGTACATTTGAATGCAGTCCATCGGCCCCGATCACGAGATCGAAGGTGCGCGGCTCACTTCGCTTGAACGTGACGCGAACACCCTCTTCGCTCTGCACCAGCGCGGTAATCGAATCGTTGAAAATGTATTCGGTGGTATCTTTCGTGGCAGCATAAAGAATATGGGACAGGTCGCCGCGCAAGATTTCAAACTCACTGATGATGCCCTCGCCTCCCAGTTGATCGGCGCTCATACTCGCCTGCACTTTATTCGCGCTATTGACAAATGACATGCCGCGCGTCTTCGTGGTTGCCTGTCGCACCTCTTCCATAATTCCCATGCGCTCAGCCACATCACGCGCCACCCCACGAATATCGATCGCATAGCCGCCCTCACGCAACGTCGGTGCCTGCTCCACTATCGTTGGCTGAAAGCCGTAACGAGCCAGCCAGTACGCCAGCGCCGGGCCGCCAATACTCGCACCCGAAATGAGAATATTTTTGTTTTTCATCATTTTATCCTATATAGATTATAAAACTCTTTATTTATCGCTATCTCTTTTTAAGAAGCCCTCAACTCGCAGCCATGCACCAAACTGTTCAATCCAGTAATCGCTGGTCAGCCCTTGCTTTTGCATACCGAAAGCGTGACCTCCTCTGGTATAGAGATGCAGCTCAACCGGGCGATTGGCGGCTTTCCAGGCGCTATAGAGAGGCAGATTGCCATCAGTAATCGAGACATCATCACCAGCAAGCGCGATGAAAAGCGGCGGGGCATCCTCTGGCACCGTAAGCGCCTGCCAGATAGGAGAGTAGAGCGAGGCGGCAAAGCCAGGACGACTCTGAGCATCATATTGTGTGGCTAATGCGAGTGAGATCACGCCTCCTCCAGAAAAGCCGAGGACGCCAATCCGTTCCGGGTCTATGCCCCATTCATGTGCGCGTTCTCGTAGCACTTTGAAAGCCTGCTTCCCATCAATAATTCCAACTGGAACCTGCGCTTTCATTCGCTTCTCATCATGGACTATTTGCATAAATTGCTGTATAAACTCATTGTCATTTGCCGTTGTTGGTGAAAGCCGATATTTGAGGATAAAGACCGCCACCCCGCGCTCGTTCAACCAGTGGGCGACGGCTTCTCCTTCAATTTCAATAGGGAGAAAGGCAAAGCAGCCACCAGGGCAGATAAGCACAGCACTACCATTCGCTATAGCGGGATCTGGCAGGTAGGCCAGCAGGGTTGGTTGCGAAACATTGCGCACAAGTTTGACAGGTTCGGGGCTAATATAAGATGGAAGCAAAGTCTCCTGCTCAGGCAGCGCTCCGCTCTTTCCTTCCAACATCCCTTCAGGCCAGATGGGAACAACTTCTAATCGCTTTGTATATTGCATGTCTACCTCTTCATATAATGTTTTTCACTATTTACACAGCATGTAACATATGTTATATTCATACCTCACATCGCTGTGTCATAAGTATAATCAGCGCAGGGGTAGCTACGCGCCCTCCATTCGGGTTGTTCGGTGGGTGGTTTGTAGGTGGATATTAGATGAGGTGAACACGGCGAGCAACCTCACCAGCCTGAACGCGATTGGCGACGCCCAGTTTGCGATAGAGGTTTTTCACATGGCCCTTGACGGTGTTGATGGAGACAACAAGCGCCTCAGCAATCTCGCGGTTACTGCGTCCGGTAACCAGCAAGGATAGCACACGCTGCTCCTGCGCCGAAAGCGGCTCAACAGGTGTACCGTCGCTCCATTGTTGACCAGACATATGAGAGGAAAACGCATACAAGATACGTTGCGCATACAGACGCAAAGGTGGCTCAGTCAGGGTGGGTAGGAGAGAGCGCAGCAGCTCGGCAACTGGCTCCCCCTCATCCAGAAACAGGCGCGAGAAGCCTTCAGCTTTTGCTTGCGCAAGCACCAGAAGTATAGTGTTCCGCGCCTGCTGTCCCTGCCTGCCAGTCACATAAGCTAGCGCCATGAGCAGCTGAATTTCCAGAACGCGGAAAAGATGCCCGCCCTGTTGGGCAACAACAAGCAATGGTTCAAGCATAGATAGAGCAGCCTCCCCTCTCGCCAGCAAAAGACGAGCTTGCAGAAGCGAGTACGTTTGTTGTTGCAAAGGCGACAACTCAAGGTGAGTAAGCTGATCGAGGCTCTGTTGAGCCGCAACCAGATCGCCATCCCTGATCTGTAAACGCGCCTGCCAGGCCAATGCATCGGGAAGGAGTGGCTGTATACTGGGATAGGTACTGACTCGCATATGCGCTAGCAGAACGGTAAAACGAGACGGGACCAGCACCGCATCTCCACGCGCATGTAGCAAAAGCAGCCTCAACAGTTCTCCCCTCACACGTAGCTCTTCCTCCCAGTGCGGAAAATAGCCATTTAACGGAGAAGATGCTATCTGACTTAGCAGCTGCTCGGCCTGCTCAAGCTGATTCCACTCATAGGCGAGACGCGCCTGCCCGTAGAAGGTGAGCGACAATACCACCTCTTCCCCGCTTTCCGTCCTATGCGCCTCGGCAAGCACCTGCCGATAATATTCACTGGCCTGATGCAGTTGCCCGGCTTCAAGGCACACCTCGCCAAGCATCCTGTTGATAATTGGCATGAATACATTATCTCTACCGTTCATAGC
>JAICIM010000462.1 GCA_025928885.1 Ktedonobacteraceae bacterium
TCGGGGCCAACCGCGTTGCGCACCGCCTCGACCAGTTCGATAGAGCGTGCCTTCTCTGCCAGATCGAGTTCGTAGAAGCCCGCTCCGAAGGGATCAAATTTCAGAGCACGATAGCCCTTCGCGACAACCCTTTTGGCGGCGGCGTGAAACTCCTCTGGCGTGCGCTCAACGGTGTACCAGCCATTGGCATAGGCTTTGATACGATCGCGGACCGCACCGCCAAGCAGTTTATAGACCGGCTGGCCCAGCGCTTTGCCCGTGATATCCCAGCAGGCCATTTCGAGGGTCGCAATCGCGGACATGGCAATCTCACCGGCACGCGCAAAGTCGTTGCGGAACATGTTCTGTACCAGCGACTCGATATCCATCGGATCATGACCCAGCACGTGATTTGGCACGGCTTCGGCCAGATAGCCCTGCAACGCGTCGCTATGGTTCAGCATGCGAACCTCGCCAACGCCCTCCAGCCCCTCATCGGTGAAGACCTGCACAATCGAGATATTACGCCAGACCGTACCGATCACGTGAACTTTCACATCAGTAATCTTCATTGTTTTTGCCCTTTCTCCTCTACAACGACTCGACAACAGGAAGCGCCAGGCCAGCCGCCCCCAGCGAGGATGTAACCGCATCTGGATAGTAGCGCTTCAATAGATCTACGCCAATCTTTGCCCGTCGCACCCGCTCACGAGAGAGCGCAAGCGAGAGCGATTCAATATGTGCGCCGGAGGGGTAAATATTGGGGGCATTGCGTAGACCAAATTTGATGTAGACGGGAGCCGCCACACGTACAATTTCCGGTATCTCATACAGGCGCACAAACCCGCCCAGGTCGTCAGGCACCTCGACATAAATATCCAGCGGTATGTCGATGGCCTGCCGTATGGCCGCAATCTGTGCCAATGAGAGATCGGTTGGAATGTTGAAGGTGTCAGCGCCCAGCTTCTCCATCAAGCGGATCGCAGCAGGATTGGCCGAGGCCATCATCACGCTGATTTTAAACTGCATCTCTTTGGGCAACTCGCCTTGCTGCCGCATCTCTCCCGCCACCCAGAGCGCCCCCTCATCGGCCAGCAAGACGCTGCGAATACCAAGCGCCGCCGCCCGCCGAACATCTTCCAGACAATAGATCAACTGCTCCTGCCCACGCAAGCGCGGCGCGACCGTTCTGCCACCACTCGATAGCGCCATTGCGCCGGTATCCCAGGCAGCATTTGGACGCGCAAAGAGGCTAACCTCCATTCCTCGCTGCTGCGCCAGGCGGCCCATCTCGCGAATCTCATCGTCGGTGAGCAGCATCACGCCGCTCCCCTGCGAAACGCGATGAATGGTGACATTCAGTTTCTCGGCCTCCTCAATGATGGCGGCCAATGCTCCCGGCCCCTCGGTGCTTGGTATCTCGATGCGATACTGCGCCCCATCGGGGAAGCGCTTCGTGCTGCTCGGCAACTCATGAGCATCACCAGCAGGCAGCCCCATACTGGCAAGAAAGCGACGGGTTGCTTCCATCAGATTTCATTTCCTTTCATTGCTGTGCGACTCATCTCTGCCCTCCTTACAAAATTATACAAAACTTTTCCAGATACCTCTCCATACAGTTGGGCCTCTATGCCGCACCACATAAAAAAAATGCGGACAAACAGGTAAAACCTGTCCATCCGCATATTCAGGCGTCTCTACACGCTGCCCTTGCTCTGTTTCATCTCGGGGATCGAGACCAGCACCTTTCGCGCAATGATTTCTTTGATCAGATTGCTTTGATCCTCCTTGCTCAAATGCGACTCCAGTACAATTTCGACCAACTTCCTGATCTTCTCACCATTGAGTTCTTCATTCATCTTTTTGCTGATTTTATCAGCGTAATTGTCCATACGTTCATTCGCATAACGTTTTTGAGAAAAAACTAAATAGGTAATGACTCCATTAATCATGCTGGAAACCACGCTAGCCAGCGTTACAATAAATGTTGTCGCGTCAAGCCCTTTAAGAAAAATGAAATTGACAATTACTATCACGATCGCAATCGTGGTGGCGGTCGCGACGATGGCCGCAATAATACTGACATAGAACCAGCTTCTGGCCTCACCGTAGCATTGCTCATACGTCTTTTCGAGCGGTTTATAATCAACTTGAGCAGAGGGGGAAGCAGATGTTCTCACGATGTGACGGCTTCCATGACCTGTACCATTGCGCCCCTTAAAAAATGGCATACCATTGCCTCCTCTCCACACCGCACCCGGCGCACAAATGATCGCTGCCCTGTCTATCTCTAGAAGAACAATACGGTCCCCTCATCTCGTACTGCTACATTCTTGCTCGGCACACCCAACGATTGCGCGATAAAGATCTCCTGCAATAACTCTCGCGTTTTGTCACCCAATGGAAGCCGAGCGGCTGAGCTGATCGTCGCATAAAAGTTTTCTATTTCTAGAAAACTTTCGAGATAGATATTTGCTTGCTTGCTATACTTACGTACCTGCCACAAAGAACAGCCCACAATCATCACATTCCCCATGTTTATCAATAAAAACAGAAACAGCCAGAAGTTTTGCTTTTGCAGTATATCGAGCGAGATGGCGGCTACAATGGACAGCACAATGAAAAGTAAAGCGATACATACAACAATTAAGCTGATTTTTGTCCAGCTTCCTGCGCGTTTTTGCACGCCTTCGTACAAATGTCTCATTTGCTCCATTTTGTTATGCGTGGCGTACACAATACGTTCGTAGGCTTCCTGGCGCGGCACCACAATACATTTCTCTCGATGAAGGGATGTATCCTGATGATGGGGGGTTAGCTTTTTGGGTTCCACCATCAACACATTGCCTCGGCCATCGACGCGAAAAGCAACATCCGTCGTCTCCAATACTTTATCATGAGCAACCGCATAGCGTGCGAGACTGTGGATAAGCGTTTTGGTTGGTAGCGATTTCATCTCTTTAAAAGAAGTGGGAAAACTGGCAATCATCGTCGTTTCCTCCTCCAATACCACCCGAAACTTCACCTAAAAGTGTCACTACTTGCATAATAACTCCCTTTCACAATCCTGGTATCCTCTAATATTATACAAGCATGTGCTAAAGTGCGGGGCAGGCTCTCCCTATATAATACAACAAAAACGGCATAATTTCCACCAAAGATATATTCGATTACTGTAAAAACATCCCCGATGTGGTGGGAAACGTTGGTGCTGAGGACAAGTTGAGGACTTTACAAGCTCGTCCGGGTGGATTGCGATGCACCAGGACGAGCCTGTAAGGCTGCTATAGAGGTTTATGCACCGGCAGAGTTAATCTGCACGGTCTTGGTCTCAGTGAAGAACTCGATGGCAGCTGTCCCCTGTTCACGCGAGTGGGAACTGGAAAACTTCATGCCGCCAAAGGGTGCATGTGGATCAACCCCGGTCGTATCACCGTTGACGCGCACCATACCACACTCAATTTCTTGAATATATTGCAAGGCCGCGTTGATATCGCGCGTGAAGAGCGAGACGCTCAGGCCATAGCGCGAGGAATTGGCGATGGCGATAGCTTCTTCGACGCTCTTTGCCTGATGCACAACCAGCACCGGGCCGAAGATTTCTTCTTGCGCGATGCGATCATCTGGCTTGACATCTACAATCACGGTCGGCTCAAAGAAGAAGCCGTTTTTGTAGAGAGTGTCATCGGGCCGCTTCCCACCCAGCACGACACGGCCAGACGTTGTGCCAAGATCCGCATACTGCGCAACCTTCTCCATTGCATCCTTCGTCACCAGCGGACCGACCGCGCTTTTGGGATCGTTCGCTGGAGCCAGCGGGAGCGCCTGGATCTCTTTATTGAGAAGATCGATAAAGCGATCGGCGGCAGAAGAGAGGACGACCGCGCGACTGGTAGCGGTACACTTCTGACCGGCAAAACGCATGGCACCCGCCGCAATCAATTTGGCCGCCTGATCCATGTCAGCATCATCCAGCACAATCGCGGCGTTCTTGCCGCCCATCTCAAGCTGGAACTTGATATTGCGCTTCGCAGCAACCTCAGAGATGCCCATACCGACCGAATCAGAACCGGTAAAGGTTACGGCGCGAATGCCCTCGTGGCTGATTAACTGATTACCAATGGTCGAGCCTTTGCCCAGAACGAGGTTCAGTACACCGGCGGGCAAACCAGCTTCCGCCAGCACCTCTGCCAGTTTGCTGGCGGTAAAAGATGCGACCTCGGCGGGCTTCCAGACAATCGTGTTGCCATAGGCGAGTGCGGGGGCAATTTTCCAGAACGGGATCGCCACCGGGAAGTTCCAGGGCGAAATCACTGCGATCGGCCCGATTGGCTGGCGCAGCGAGAATTGCAAGCTGCCAGATTTTTGCGCGGGGATCACCTGGCCGATGGGATGGACCGCTTCACCGGCAAAATAGCGTAAGATCATGACCCCGCGATCCACCTCCCCTACCGCCTCGCCAATGGGTTTCCCCACTTCCAGAGCAACCAGCGTTCCCAGCTCCTGTCGCCGTTCCGCTAACAGATTCGCGGCGCGGTACAAAATCTCGGCCTTCTCCGTCCCGGTCTTCGCCTTCCAGCCGCGAAACGCGCTCTGTGCCGCCTGTACAGCATTATCGATCAGACTGGCGCTGCCACGCGGAACCTGCGCCAACACCTGCGTGGCATCCGATGGATTCACATCTATTGCCCACTCCTCATCTTTGGGAGTGATCCATTCACCTGCTACATAATGCGCCAACGTTGTAGTACTCACAATATCATCCCTTCCTCGTGTATATAACAACTACGCTTGCCTGCTCAAAAGTTCCACGATGGTCCGCAGCAGTTCTGCCATCCCATCGACCTCCTGAACGACGATATCAGCCTGTTCCAGCAGTTCAGGGAGCGTATCGTGGTGCTGTACGGCAACGGCAAGCGTCTCGATGCCCTGCGCCCCCAACGGCTTGAGCGCCAGCATCGCATCGATATCTGTGCGATCATCGCCTGCAAACAGAGCGCCCTGAACGGCATAGCGCTCCACAAACCGGGTGAGCGCCTTCCCTTTATTAATGGCAAGCACTGGCCTGATCTCAAACATACGCTTGCCCTCGCTCAAACGCAGGCCGCTCTGCTCGACAGGCCCCTGCAATGCAGCAAGGATGCGCTCCCGTACCTGCTCAGGATCGGGGCTGAGTCGATAGTGGATCGCGCCGCCAATGAGTTTGTGCTCAAACAGGATGCCGGGCTGATCTGCCAGGGCCTGCACGGCTATCTCCATCAGGCGCTTGCCCGGCTCAACAAATGGCAGCGCCTCCGACACCACCTGAACGGTGTGCTGCGACGGCAGACCATCACTCCATTCTAAACCATGCGTGCCTATATACGTCAAACCTTCGACGTTAACCATTGCCGCGCCACTCTCAATGGCCCGCCCGGTCACAATGGCAATATGCGCCCACTTTTTCGCCTCCTCCAACAAGGGGCGTATCGCAGGATGCAGATACGCTTCAGCCGGAGTTGGCGCGATCGGGCTAAGGACACCATCAATATCAAACAGCAAGCCGAGCGGACGGCGTTTACAGAGGCTTTGCACTTGCGCTTCTAACGTGTGCATGAACAAGTATGCTCCTTCAAAAAACAAGAACTATCCATTGTCCTCTCCATTATAGCCTCAAGTGCCACCTCTCTTCACAATAAAACAGGAACCTATCAAGAACGCTCTCCTGATAGGTTCCCTACAGTAGTTACTTCGTAGTTGCGGGGGGGGTTGTGGGGGGGCGGCGCCAGCCCCCAAACGGGACCACACAGCAGAACAAGGGACACCAAAAA